>CAYFNP010000258.1:0-2621 GCA_964344425.1 uncultured Bifidobacterium sp.
CAGAAGACGCAGGCAGAGTGGTGCGCGATCATGGAAGCGACCGACGTGTGCTTTGCGCCGGTGCTCACGATGAGCGAGGCCGCGAAGCACCCGCACAACGTCGAGCGCAAGACGTTCGTCGAGCACCACGGGGTCACCCAGCCCGCACCCGCGCCACGATTCTCGCGCAGCGCGACCTCGCTCGGCATTGCTCCGGCGCATGCCGGCCAGCACTCGCGCGAGGTGCTCGAACTCTGCGGCTTTGCCGCCGATCGCATCGAGTCGTTGCTGGCCTCGGGGGCCGTGAAGCAAGCCTGATGGCCACACTCGTCTGTTTTCACGCACATCCCGACGACGAGGCAATCGCGACGGGAGGAACCATGGCTCGCGCTGCGCGCGAGGGTCACAAGGTCGTCCTGGTCGTCGCAACGGGCGGAGAACACGGGGAAGTGCCGGGTGATCTCGCCGCGGGTGAGACGCTCGCCGATCGTCGGCGCCGCGAGACCGAGGAGTCTTGTGCGGTTCTCGGCGTTCACGCAGTCGAGTGGCTTGGCTACCGCGACAGCGGCATGACGGGTTGGGAACAGAACGGTCACGACGGTGCTTTCGTCGGTGCTCCGGTCGACGAGGCCGCCGAACGCCTGGCGGCGATTCTCCGTCGCCACGACACCGACGTGCTGACGGTATACGACTGGCACGGGAACTATGGCCACCCCGACCACATCATGGTGCACCGCGTTGGTCACCGCGCGGCCGAACTCGCCGGCGTTGCAAACGTGTTCGAGGCAACGATGAACCGCGACAACATGCGTCGACTTCAACAGCAGGCCCGCGAGGCCGGCCTCATCGATGCCGACAACGATTGGGATCCCGACGGACCCGCCGACGACGGGAACCCGATGGGTTCCCTCGAATCGGAGATCACGCACCGTGTCGACGTACTCGAGTTCGTCGACCTGAAGCGCCGCGCGATCAACTGCCATCGCAGTCAGATCACCGACACCGGCTGGTTCGCAAAGATGCCCGAGGACGCGTTCCGCATGGCGTTCGGTGCGGAATGGTTCCGCAAGGCCGGTGACAACGCGCCGATGCGCGACGGCTGGCTGTTCTGATGCCCCGTTTGCACCTCGTTCGGCACGGCCGGGCCGCGGCAGGGTGGAACGTCGACCCCGATCCTGCTCTCGACAACCTTGGACAATCGCAGGCCGTCGACGTGGCCGAACGACTCGCGCCTCTCGGCCCGCTGCCGATCTTCACGAGCCCGTTGTTGCGCTGCCGTCAGACGTCGGTCCCGCTCGCGACCCGTTGGAACGTCGAGCCCTCGGTCGAACCGCGCGTCGCGGAAATTCCCTCACCCGAGGGACACACGCTCGAGACGCGCATCGAATGGTTGCGGGCTGCGATGGCGGGAACGTGGTCCGCTCTGGCCCGAAGCGACGGCCGGCGTTATGCGGATTACCGCACGTCGGTGCTCGGTGCTCTCGCCGCGATCCCGGGTGACGCGGTCGTCTTCAGTCACTTCGTGGCGATCAACGTTGTCATCGGCGCCGCCACAGGAGACGACCGCATGGTCATTGCGAGCCTCGACAACTGTTCGGTCACCACGGTGACATCGGACAACCGCGGAAACTTCACCATCGACCGCATCGGCAACGAAGCCGACACGCTCATTCGCTAGATTCTCGTCGTGCTTGCGCTGATGCTCCGCGACTTCCACGAGAACTGGGCGTGGTTCGTCATCATCGGCAACGGACTCGCCGGGTTGTGGTCCCTCGCGGCGCACAAGATGGTCGCGTTGCGGTCACGAGCATTGTGGTGGTTCATCGGGCTCGCCGAACTGTCGGTGTTCGTGCAAGTTGCCCTCGGTGTCGCGCTCGTCAACAAGTACAAGCTCGAGTTCCCGCAGTTCCACGCGTTCTACGGGTTCGTCGCCATCATCGCGATTGCGATCATCTACTCGTACCGCAATCAGATGAAGAGCAAGCTCTACCTGTTGTACGGCGGAGGAAGTCTCTTCCTGATGGGCCTCGGAATCCGGGCCCTGCTCGTCGGCCAATAACCAAGGAATCTCGGTGCATTAGGACTCGGAAAACGAGTTATTTCACACCGAGAACCCTTGGGGGTTAGGCGTTGGCGAGTGACTTTTCGAGTTTGTCGAGCGCTTCGGCCAGTTGGTTCGGCAACTTCGGGCCGAACGCGGCGTAGTGCTCTCTGATCTGGGGAACTGCCTCGCGCCAACCCTTGGTGTCGACCGACAGGATTTCGCGCAGGTCGGCGTCGTTGACCGACAGACCGCTGGTGTCGAGGTCGGCCGGCGTCGGCAGGTAGCCGATTGGCGTCTCGACGGCCTTGGCGGAACCGTCGACGCGCTCGAACACCCACTTCAACACGCGGCTGTTCTCGCCGTAGCCGGGCCACAGGAAGCGGCCGTCTTCGTCGCGGCGGAACCAGTTGACGAGGAAGATCAGCGGAAGGTTGTCGGCCTTGCCCTTGGCGCCGACGCGCAACCAGTGACCGAAGTAGTCGGCCATGTTGTATCCACAGAAGGGGAGCATGGCCATGGGGTCGAAGCGCAGTTTGCCCACTGCACCAGCCTGCGCCGCGGTGGTCTCCGACGCCATGATCGACCCGAGGAACACGCC
>CAYFNP010000259.1:0-2609 GCA_964344425.1 uncultured Bifidobacterium sp.
TCGCGGTGTCACCGTCGATCGTGACCTGGTGGTTGCCGAGGAAGTGTTGGGTGACATCGAACTGTGACACGGCGGTGGAGATTCTGGTCTTGATTGCATCGCGGCCGGTGCATTCGACGCCATGGAGCATCCCGTTCGCGTCGGGAGTGAACACGGCGTCGAGTTCGTGGAAATTGCGCATGTCGAGGGCCCACGTGTAGGCGATCGCGACGCCGATGATTGCGTCTTTGTCACTCAAGTGGTCGCTGTTGCTCATCGCGTTGTTTCCTACAGGCCGATGCGGCCGGTTTCCTGGACGATCTTGGTGCCGAGTTGCACGAAACGGTGATTGCGGTCGCCGATCACCTCGCCGGCTCCGTCGACCACCATCACGTGGCCGTTCACGTACGACGATTCGTCGGACGCAAGGAAGAGAGCGGCGTTGGCGATGTCCTCGACGCGTCCACCGCGGCCCATCGGGTTTGTTGCGCCGATCTTCTTCTTGGCTTCGTCGAGGTTGTCGGAACTGCCGGTGACGAGCCACGCGGTGAGACCGGTCGTTGTACCACCCGGCGCGATCGCGTTGGTACGGATTCCGTGGCCGCCGAGTTCGGTCGCGACCGATTGGGTCAAACCGACGACGCCGTGTTTGGCGGCGGTGTACACGTGCGGACCGAGGCCCGCGCGCAGTCCGGCGGTGCTGGTGGTGTTGATGATGCTTCCCGCCGACCCGTCGGCGTTTCGTCCCTGGGCGATCATCGCCTTCGCGGCGTGCTTCACGCCGTAGAAGACGCTGCTGAGAAGAACGTCGATGGTGCGCCGCCACTCGCCGCCGGGGATGTCGGCGACCGGACCAACTGCTCCGAGAATGCCGGCGTTGTTGAACATGCAGTCGATGCGTCCGAAGTGCGCGACCGCGGCACGGACGAGGGCCTCGACGTCGTCTTCGTTTGCAACGTCGCACTTCACGAAGATCGCCTTGTCACCGTGCGATGCAGCGAGCTTCTTGCCGGCCTCTTCCTGAATGTCGGCAACGACGCACCTTGCACCCTCGGCGACGAAGCGGTCGACGGTTCCCGCGCCGATTCCCGATGCGCCACCCGTGACGACGGCGACTTTCCCTTTGAGTCTTTCCCCCATGGGGCGTTACGTTAGGTGACATGTCCTCCAAGCCCAGCGTCAGCGTCCCTGCGGGTGAACCGCCCGTCGATCTCGTCATCGAAGACCTCGTCGTCGGTACCGGCGACACCGCGGTCAAGGGCAAGAACGTCGACGTGCATTACGTCGGGGTTGCGTGGAGCAACGGCAAGCAGTTCGATGCGTCGTGGGATCGCCGCGAAACCTTCGAGTTCCGTCTCGGTGCCGGACAGGTCATTCAGGGTTGGGACGAGGGCGTCGCCGGTATGAAGGTGGGCGGTCGCCGCCAACTGACCATCCCGCCGCACATGGGCTACGGAAGTCGTGGTGCGGGTGGCGTCATCAAGGGTGGCGAAACCCTGATCTTCGTCGTCGACCTGCTGAACGTCTTCTGACGCGGCCCCACCGGGTGCGTCCGCCATCGCTTGGGGCGCTGAGACCACCTAACGTGGAGGCATGACAGCAACCGATCCAGGACTCCGCAGGTCACCGGGCATTTCGTACCAGGAACTGCTCGACACCGACTCCCATCCGGTTCCCGAGGTTCTCCGCCTCGAGTCAGCCAAGTACCTCGGTTCGGCCGACATTCCGTCCGACCGCTTCTACACGCGTGAATGGCACGAGCTCGAAAAGCAGCGTCTGTGGAGCCGCGCGTGGCAGATGGCCTGCCGTGAAGAGCACATTCCGAACCCGGGCGACTACATCGTCTACGACATCTGCAACAAGTCGTACATCGTCATGCGCACCAGCACGGGCCACATCAAGTCGTACGTGAACGCGTGCCTGCACCGTGGGCGTCAGCTCAAGCACTTCGACGGTCGCTGCAGTGAACTGCGCTGTGCATTCCACGGTTTCGCGTGGACCAACGAAGGCAACCTGAAAGAAATCCCCGCGGGCTGGGACTTCGAGCACGTCAACCCGAAAGACTTCAACCTTCCCGAGGTCAAGGTCGGAACGTGGGCCGGGTTCGTGTTCATCAACCCCGACGCGCGCGCCGAGTCGCTCGAGTCGTTCCTCGGCGAGATCATCAACCAATTCGAACGCTGGGACCTGGGCAACCGTTACGTCGCGGCCCACGTCGCGAAGAAGTTGAAGTGCAACTGGAAGATCGCCCAAGAGGCGTTCAGCGAGGCGTACCACGTCAACGCGACGCACCCCCAGATCATGAAGTATCTCGGCGACACCAACAGCCAGATCGACGTCTGGGACAACTTCTCGCGCGTCATCACACCGGGCGGAACACCGAGCCCGTTGCTGAAGTACACCGTGCACGAAATCGACATCATGCGCGCGATGCTCGACACGCGCGTCGACGAAGAAGTGCCGGTGCAGATTCCCGAGGGCAAGACCGCCCGTGAAATCGGTGCTGCTGCCGCGCGCGAGCGTTGGCGGCCACTGGCAGGCGACATGGTCGACGAATGGTCCGACGCCGAGTATCTCGACGCAATCGACTACACGGTGTTCCCGAACCTGCACCCGTGGGGCGCGTTCAA
>CAYFNP010000260.1:0-2604 GCA_964344425.1 uncultured Bifidobacterium sp.
TGCCGGTGAGGTCGTCTTCGTTGTTGGCTGGTTGCCAGCCGATTGCATCGAGCGCCGGTGCGACGAGTGCCGCGATGCGGCGTTGCAGGTGGTGTTGGTCGCGGCCGGCGAGCAGACGTTCGAGACCACGCAGGCCGATGGCGATGGCCTGCCATACGGCGAGTTCGCGTTCGTTGGCAAAGCCGTCAAGGAAGTTGAGGAAGTCTGGTGCGCTCAGTCGGCCGGCAACGACCGCGTTCCATGCGTCGTCGACCAGGTTGTACCGCTCGATGGTTGACATCGCGGCGATGGTGCGCGCGTCGAGTCTGCGCAGCAGCGAGGGCGAGTACGAGACGCGGTAGAAACCGTGGCCTCCGGCGTTGACGACGACGGGTGCGTGGGGATCGGCGAGTTTCACGCTGAGTGCGTCCGTGTCGAAGAGGAACTTGGTCTCGTTGTTGCCGTTGCGCAGGTGCACGGGTGTCAACCACACGGTCGGATCGGTGGTCTCGTCGAAAGAAAAGCGGTTCTGGCGCAGCGTGAGCGAGTCGCCGTCGATGTCGGCGCTGACGAGCGGGTAGCCGGGTTGCCAGATCCACGAATCCATGAGCGCACGTACGGGCACGTTGCCGCGACCATCGGTGCGTACCGATTCTTCGATGGCGTCCCACAGGTCGTTCGTTTCGGTGTTCGCGTACGAGTGCTTGTTGAGATAGTGGCTGACACCTGCGCGGAAGCGGTCCTGACCGAGGAACATTTCGAGCATGCGCAGCAGCGAGCCGCCCTTTTGGTACGTGAGCACGTCGAACATGCCCTCGCAGTCCTCGGGTGAATTGACCGGGTACTCGACCGGGCGGGTGCTGTGCAGCGAGTCGACTTCGAATGCGGCGGAACGTTCGAGCCCGAACGAGGTCCAGCGCTTCCACTGCGGTGCAAAGGCCTCGCAGGCGGCGACCTCCATGAAAGTGGCGAATGCTTCGTTCAGCCAGATGCCGTTCCACCACTTCATCGTGACCAGGTCCCCGAACCACATGTGGGCGTTCTCGTGCGACACGACGTCGGCGACGAGTTGCTGTTCCATTTGTGTGCTCTTGGCGGGGTCGACGAGCAGCAGCACCTCGCGGAAAGTGATGCAGCCGAGGTTCTCCATCGCGCCTGCGGCAAAGTCGGGGAGGGCGATGAGGTCGACTTTCTGTCCGGGGTACTTGATGCCGTAGTAGTCCTCGAACCACTTCAGCGAGAATGCACCGACGCGCAGACCGAACTCGGTGAGGTGCGACTTGCCGGGCACGTGGACGAGACGCATGGGAGTGCCGTTCACATCGACCGGCGCGGTGACTTCCAGGCGACCGACGACGAAGGCGACGAGGTAGGTCGAGATCGGCATCGTGTCGGCGAAGCGAACCGCAACCTTGTTGTTGGTTGTCGGCGTGCGCGACACTTCGGGACCGTTCGAGATGGCGGTGAGGTCGTGGTTCACGACCAATGTGACGCCGTAGACGGCCTTGAAGTCGGGTTCGTCCCAGCAGGGGAATGCGCGGCGGCAATCGGTTGGCTGCATCTGGGTGGTGGCGATGACCTGTTGGTTGCCGGCATCGTCGACGTAGGTCGAGCGGTAGAACCCACGCAGCTTGTCGTTCAGCGTGCCGGTGAAACTGATGCTGAGCATCGCGGTGCCGGGCTGCAAAGTGTTCGGTGTCGTGACGACGAGACGCTCGGTTTCGGAGTGCATCTCGAACGCGGCGGGAACGCCGTCGACCCGCACGGCGGTGATGTCGAGTTCGTCGGCGTTGAGGACGATGACGTTGCCGGCTTCGTGCACCTGCAGGGTCGCAACGACTTCACCGGTGAAGACCGCGGTGTCCAGGTTCGGTGTGAGTTCGAGGTCGTAGCGCTTCGGCGTGATGTGTCGCGGCAGTCGGTACGGGCTGGCGAGATGGGCCTGGGTGTCGGTGTGCACGGCTTGACGTTAGTGGGGCGTGTCGTCGGGTGGTCCCGTGGTGCGGCGAACTACGGTTGTCGCCGTGACGAACGCCCCATTTGCCCCCCGAGACCTGCGCAACGACCCCGGTGTGGTGCACGACGTGATCGCGGTGGGCAACGCCCTCGTCGATGTCATCGCCTCGCGCGACGACGCCTTCATCGCATCGATGCAGATGGAGAAAGGTGCGATGAGCCTGATCGACGCCGATCGTGCGTTGCACCTGTACGGGGCGCTGGACGGCGCGGTGCAGATGAGCGGAGGCTCGGCGGCGAACACGATGGCGGGTGTCGCCAGTTTTGGTGGCAGGGCGGCGTTCATCGGCAAGGTGGCCAACGATGCGCTGGGCGACGTGTTCGGCCACGATCTGCACGCGATCGGTGTGAAGTTCGCACGGCCCTTCGGCGGCGACTCGCTGCCGACGGGGCGCTGCATGATCGTCGTCACGCCCGACGCACAGCGCACGATGAACACGTTCCTCGGCATCTCGTCGCTGCTGTTGCCCGGTGACATCGACGAGGCGGCGATCAAGGCAGCGGCGGTGGTGTATCTCGAGGGTTACCTGTTCGACCGCGACGAGGCCAAGCATGCGTTCCGCATTGCCGCGGGTCATGCGCACGCCGCCGGACGCCAGGTTGCGCTGA
>CAYFNP010000261.1:0-2593 GCA_964344425.1 uncultured Bifidobacterium sp.
GCGGCATCGCCACGCCGGCCGATGCGGCACTTGCGATGCAGCTCGGAGCAGAGGCAGTTTTCGTCGGCTCGGGCATTTTCAAGAGCGACGACCCGGCACCGCGCGCGAAGGCCATCGTCGAAGCAACGACGCACTTCCGCGACGCCGACATTCTCGCCAAGGTCAGCCGTGGTCTCGGTGCACCGATGACCGGTATCGGGATGGACGAGATCAACCAGCGTTACGCGGAGCGCGGCTGGTGACGTCCGCCGGGAGGCCTCCAGGTGAACGTCACGCTCGGAGTCCTCGCTCTTCAGGGCGCCTTTAGCGCGCACGAGAACGCCCTCAGCCGAATCGGCGTCGCAACGCGTCAGGTGCGTACGCCCCGCGACCTTGAGGCCGTCGACGCTCTTGTCATGCCCGGTGGCGAATCCACGACGATGTCGCAGCTGCTCGAGTCGAGCGGCCTGTTTCCTGAAATCGCCGGCCGTATCGCTTCGGGAATGCCGGTGCTCGGAACCTGTGCCGGCGTCATCCTCCTCGCCGAAGCGGTTCTCGACGGTCGCGACGATCAGCGTTCCTTCGGCGCGCTACCGGTGACCGTCCGGCGCAATGCCTACGGACGCCAGATCGACAGCTTCGAAGCCGACATCCCGGTGAACGGCCTCGACGATCCGTTCACCGCCGTTTTCATCAGGGCTCCGGTCATCGAAGCCGTTGGCGATGGTGTCGACGTTCTTGCGCGTCACGCCGGTGTGCCCGTCGTCGTCGCCACCGACCGCATCATGGGCATCACGTTCCATCCCGAACTCACCGATGACGTACGCCTCCACGGGCTCTTCGTTGATCGCGTCGTTTCACTCGTCACTGCCAGGAGATAGCAATGTCCGGACATTCCAAATGGGCAACCATCAAACACAAGAAGGCGGCCGTCGACAAGGCGCGCGGAAAGCTGTTCGCGAAGCTCGCCCGTCAAATCGAAGTCTCCGCGCGCGAGGGAGGGGGAGACCCCGACTCGAATGCGTCGCTGCGCACGATGGTGCTGAAGGCAAAGGCCGCGCAGATGACCAACGATGCCATCGACCGGGCAATCAAGCGTGGCATGGGCGAGCAAACCGGCGCATCGTACGAATCGATCACCTACGAGGGCTACGCGCCGGGTGGCGTCGCGTTGTTGATCGACGTCCTCACCGACAATCGGAACCGCACCAGCGGTGACGTTCGCGCGGTCTTTTCCAAGTACGGGGGTGCAATGGCCGAGCCGGGCGCGGTTGGTTGGCAGTTTTCACGCAAGGGAATCGTGATCGTCGACGGGCGTGCCGGCGAGGACGACGTGATGGTGGCGGCCTTGGATGCAGGCGCCGAGGACATTGCGCGCGACGGCGACGCATGGAAGGTGACGACCGAGCCCTCGGTGGTCTTCGACGTGAAGGCGGCCCTAGAAGCCGCCGGTCTCTCCGTCCTTTCGGCCGAGAGCACCATGGTGTCGTCGAATCTCGTTCCGGTCGATGACGTGGACGATGCGAAGAAGGTCTTGCGCATCATGGACGCTCTCGAGGACAATGACGATGTGCAGGACGTGTACTCGAACTTCGACATGTCGGACGACATCATGACGGCGGCCTCGGCATGAGCCTCGGAACGGGGGACAAGGCCCCCGATTTCACGCTGCCCGGAACCGGCGGGCGCTCGTACTCGTTGTCCGACTACGCCGGCTCGACCGTCGTGCTCGTCTTCTATCCGGGCGACGACACGCCCGTGTGCACGAAGCAGTTGTGCAGTTACAACAACGAACTGCAACAGTTCACCGGCCTCGGTGCCCAGGTCCTTGCCGTCTCCGCCCAGGACGTGGCGAGCCACGATCGCTTCGCGACGAAGCACGGTTTCGATTTTCCGCTTCTGTCCGACACCGACAAGTCGGTTGCCCAGAAGTACGGCACGCTCGGGCCGCTCGGATTTCCGCGTCGAAGTGTCTTCGTGATCGACAAGTCCGGAGTGGTGCGCTACGCCCACCGGGCCATCGCGGGCCTCACGTTCCGGCCGGTCGACGAACTGGTGGGGGCGATCCGCGCGGCGGGATGAACCGTCCACTACCATAGAACGTATGTTCGCCCCTGGCACCATGCCCGACCTCGTGGCCGGTCGGGTTCTGGGCATTGACCCGGGCCTCACGCGCTGCGGCTATGCGGTGCTCGAAGCAGGGCAGGCGGGCTCTGCCCGGGCCATTGCGATCGGCGTTCTGCGGACCGATACGGCGAGCGACGTCGCCGAACGCCTCGCGGTGTTGCAACTCGATTTCTTGTCGCTCCTCGACGAATACCGGCCGGCGGCAGTAGCGGTCGAGAAAGTGTTCTTCCAGACCAACGTCCGCACCGCAATCTCGGTGGCACAGGCCAGTGGCGTCATTCTCGCCGGTGCGGCGGGTCGCGGTTGTGCGGTTGCTCAGTACACGCCCAGCCAGGTCAAGGACACCGTCGCCGGCTGGGGCGGTGCCGACAAAGAGCAGGTGCAAAAGATGGTGCAGATGCGGCTTGGTCTCGCCAGCACGCCCCGACCGGCCGACGCCGCAGATGCCGCCGCGATCGGCTTGTGTCACCTCGCAATGTCGGCGGTG
>CAYFNP010000262.1:0-2583 GCA_964344425.1 uncultured Bifidobacterium sp.
CTCAGCCCCGACCAGATGAAGGCGATGAACCCCGAGGCGATGAAGGGCCTCAGCCCCGATCAGTTCAAGAACATGGCACCCGAGGCCTTCCAGGGCATGACACCCGAACAGATGAAGGCGATGGGTTCCAAGCTGTTCGCCAGCTTCGACAAGGACAAGATGGCGAACATGTCGGCCGAGGCAATGAAGGGCATGACGCCCGATCAGTTCAAGAACATGGCTCCGAGCGCGCTGGGCGGGCTCTCTCCTGACCAGATGGCACAGATGGGTGCGAGCATCTTCAAGGCGATGGACCCGAAGAAGTTGCAGTCGATGGCGGCCGACGCGATGGCAGGCATGCAGCCCGACCAGATGAAGGCGATGGGCGCAAAGGTTTTCGCAACGATCAAGACCGACCAGCTCGATCAGATGGCGCCGACGGCGTTCCAGGGCATGACACCCGAACAGATGCAGAAGATGAAGTCGACGTTGCTTCAGGTTCTCTCACCCGAGCAGGTCGACGAGATCAGTGCGAAGGTGCTGAAGGTCATGAACCCGACGCAGTTCCTCAAACTGTCGCCCGACGCGCTGGCCGAGATCGACCCCGACAAGGTGCCATCGCTTCCGACAAGTGCACTCGGCAAGTTGACCGACGATCAGGCCGAGGCGATGCAGCCCGACCAGATCGAAGCGATGACGACCAAGCAGTTGCGCGCGTTGAACCCGAAGGCCGCGGATGCGTTCACGCCCGAGCAGATCGGCGACCTGACGCCGACCGAAGTCAAGGCGCTCAGCCCGGCGTTCGTCAAGGGCCTGTCAAAGGAGTGTCAGGACGCTCTGAAGGACTGAATCGAATCGATTCGATGAAAGGCCCGCCCTTCGGGGCGGGCCTTTTCACTTTCCGCCGTAGGTGTCGCGGAGGTCTTTCTTCAGAACCTTGCCCGTTGCGTTGCGCGGCAACGGATCGTTGGTCCAGAAGACGTGCGACGGAACCTTGAACGGCGACAGGCGCCCACGGAGGTGTGCGATCAGTCCATCGGTTGCTGATTCACCGAAGCCGTCCTTCGGCACGATGACGACGGCAACTTCTTCCATCAGCGTCGGGTGCGGCACGCCGAAGACAGCGCAGTCAGCCACGGATTCGTGTTCGAACACCGCGGCCTCGACCTCGGCGCAGTAGACGTTTTCGCCGCCACGAATCACCATGTCCTTGATGCGGTCGACAACGAAGAGGAATCCATCGTCGTCGACATAGCCGGCATCGCCGGTGTGGAACCAGCCGTTCGTGAACGACTTCTCCGTTGCTTCGGGCTTGTTCCAGTAGCCGCGCACGTTCATCGGGCTTTGGATCCACACCTCGCCGATCTTTCCGAGCGGAAGATCGTGGCCGTCTTCGTCGACGATGCGAATGTCGGTGCCGATCATCGGTTGGCCGACCGAGTCTTTCTTGCTGAAGTACGCCTTGCCCGCATTGCCGACGACGGCCGACGTGGTTTCGGTCAGGCCGTAGCCGTTGGTCGGGCTGACCTTTCCCGAGAAGTCGGACTCGATGCGCGCGATCGAGTCGGGCGGTACCGGCGAGCCACCCTGCGAAATCGCCGACAGCGACGAAAGATCGTGCTTCGAATAGTCGGGGTGTTCGAGAAGCGAACGGATCACCGCTGGTACACCCGCGATCTGGGTGACCTTGTGCGTTTCGATCAACCGCAGTGCGTCAGCTGGGTCCCACTTGTATTGCGTCACCAGCGCGCCACCGGTCGCGGGAGCAACGCTGACGCCGGTGACCCCGGCAATGTGGAAGAACGGAAATGTCCACAGTGCCGTGGGCTGTCGTTTGACCGCCGGCTTCGGTGCCGACGGATCGGCGAGCGCCGCGTTCTGCGCAGCACGGAACAATCCGTTCCACACGTTCGTCACGTGGTTGCGGTTGCTGCCGACGGCACCTTTCGGGAAGCCGGTCGTGCCCGATGTATAGAGGATGGTCGCGTCGTCGTCGGGACGGATCGTGACGTCGGGCAACTTTGCGCCGCGGTTTGACACGGCCTCGCTCCACGGTGTCACGCCGGGTCGCGCCTCGCCGCGCACCACGACCGCCCGGCGCACGCCGACCTCGCGGAGCAAGTCGTCGCTGAGACGTTCGAGTCGTTCGCCGTCGACGATGACAACCGTCGTTTCCGAGTCGGACAGCGCGTACTTCAGTTCGTCGGCGATCCACCACGCATTCAGGCTGACGCTGATGGCGCCGATGCTTTGGATCGCCCAGTAGGCGATGGCCCACTCGGGATAGTTGCGCATGCCGATGGCAACGCGGTCGCCCTGCGACACGCCGTTCTCGGCCAGCCAGGTCGCCAGCGAGCACACCATCTCGTGCGCACGGCCGTACGTGATGACATCGTTTTCGTAGATGAGGTACGGCACGTCTCCCCTGGCGGCCCCCATCAACCACAGATCCCGCAGCGACGACGGAGCGGTGGCGAACACGCGCAGCGGAACCCCGTGCACCGGCACGGTTGCGATCTCGAATGCGCCGCCGGGACCCGTCAGTTGAGCGATGACGGCGTCGTCGTTGGAAGTCTCACCCCGTGACATTCGGCGAATGTACCA
>CAYFNP010000263.1:0-2569 GCA_964344425.1 uncultured Bifidobacterium sp.
GGGATGGTCGGTGCGCGCGGTGGAAGAGGCCGTCCGCGACCGCCAGGGCGGCAAGTCCAAGCCAGACGACAAAGCCAAACCGAATCCCAAGCTGCCTCCGCCGGGCCTGCTCGAGCTGGAAAACCTGCTCGCCGAGTTCCTGGCCACCAAAGTCAACGTGTCGATGAACGGCAAGCGCGGTCGCATCGGGGTCGAGTTTGCCGACCTCGAGGACCTCGAGCGCATCTACCGCCGCATGACGGGCGGAAACTAAACTAAAAGCCTATGAACCTCACGTCGAGGTTCAGCATCAAAAGTCTCGACCGGCGCTTCACGTCTGCGCACAGACTGTGGATTGGGCTGTGGAAAACAGCGGAAACCTTGTGAATCAAGGTTCTCAGCGGTGGATAACTTCGACCGCCGCCCAAAAAAATTCAGTCGGGACGGGCGAGGTCCTGCCACTGCCGAAACGCGCGACTGATGCTCGCGGCGACTTCGGGGGCGTGATCGACGATGTCCTGACTCGGCCCCAGTGAGCAGAGAACGGCGGGCATGCGGGTTTCACGCAGGATGGGCAAGCGCATGCCGACGGCCTCGAGCTGCAGCCCGGGCAGTGCCGATGCCAACTCGGCCACGATCGCATTCGCCAGTTGCTCGCCGCGCACCGAGGTGAAACCGGGTACTTGGTAAAAGGCGATGATCGAGCCCGGTTCACCGTGGGCCTCGAGGCCCACGTAGGCATCGGCGGCGAAATGATTCGCCGCACGTGAATGCGATGACACCTCGGGCTCGTCGACCAGCATGACGACGTCGTGTCGTTCGCGCAGTGCACGTGAAACCATCCGCGCGATGCCGCTCAGTCCGCCGAACTGGCCGACAACGACCCGATGGAAACCACGTTCGGCCGCAACGACGGCTTCGGTCTCGCGCAGTGTGGCGATGCCGGGACCCTCGCCGCTGTGCGAGCCAAGCCGCAGAATTGCGGTGACGATGTTGACCGAGCAGATGCCGTCGACGGCCAGGCCGGCGTTGCTCTGGAACTCGCTGACGGCGTGGGCGGTCAGTGGGCCGAAGATTCCGTCGATACGACCACAATCGAAGCCCAGCCGCGACAAGTGCGTCTGGAGTTCGTTGACGTCATCGCCGCGCAGGTTGGGCGATGTGAGATACAGCATTCGATCGCCGAGCGACCAGGATGCCTCGACCAGCGCGGCCCACGATGCCGCGTCGCACACACCGTCGGCGCGCAGACCCCGCGATGCCTGGAAGTCGACGACCGCCTGCTCGGTGACGCTGCAATACAGGCCGTCGTCCTCGACCTCGCGTGCAAGAAAGCCCGCGCTGCGCAGGCGACGTTGCAGATCGCTGACGGTGGGCGAGCGGAGGCCGGCCGTCAGTGGGAAGGCGTCAGAAATTCCGACAGCTCCTGGAGAAGTGCGCCCTTACCCTTGGCGCCGACCATGCGCTTGACCATCTCGCCCTTGTCGAAGACGAGGAGCGTCGGGATGCTCATGACGTTGTAGCGCTGCGCGATGTCGCCGTGATCGTCGACGTTCAACTTTGCCACGACGAGATTGTCCTTCTGTTCGGACGCGATCTCGGAGAGGATGGGGGCGATCATCTTGCAGGGGCCGCACCATTCGGCCCAGAAGTCGACGATGATCGGCTTGCCCGACGAGTTGACGGTTTCGTCGAAGGTGGAACTTGTGAGATTGAGGATGCCGTCTGCCATGGGGCAGAGTCTACGACCCCGTCAGTGCTGGCCTTCCAACCAGCGCTCACAATCGATTGCGGCCATGCAGCCCGAACCCGCAGCGGTGATGGCCTGGCGGTACGTGTGGTCCTGAACGTCGCCGCAGGCAAAGACGCCCGGAATGTTGGTGATCGACGATCCGGCGCGCGTCAGCAAGTAACCGCTGTCCTCCATGTCGAGCACACCGCTGAAAAGTTTCGTGTTCGGCTGGTGGCCGATCGCGATGAAGAGTCCGCCGATCGCGAGATCGGATCGTTCACCGGTGATGGTGTCCTTCAGCACGATTCCTTCGAGCTTGTCGGTGCCCTTCAGTTCGACAACCTGGCTGTTCCACTTGAATGCGATCTTTTCGTTCGACGCCGCACGGTCGCGCATGATCTTCGATGCGCGCAGTTCCTCGCGTCGGTGGATGATCGTGACCTTCGATGCGAACTTCGTGAGGAAGGTGGCTTCTTCGACCGCGCTGTCGCCGCCACCGACGACGGCGATTTCCTGACCGCGAAAAAAGAAGCCGTCGCACGTTGCGCAGGTCGACACACCGTGGCCGACGAGATCGGTTTCGTTGGGCAAACCGAGCATCAACGACTGCGCGCCCGTTGCAACGATCACCGCATCGGCGGTGAACTGTTTGTCGTGCGTCGACACCTTGAACGGACGCGCGGAGAAGTCGACGCGGGTGACTTTTTCGGTGAGGAACGTGGCGCCAAAGCGCCCTGCCTGCTCGCGGAAACGGCCCATCAGTTCCGGACCCATGATCCCCTCGGGGAAGCCGGGGAAGTTCTCGACCTCGGTCGTCAGCATCAACTGGCCGCCCGGCTGGTCGGTGGTCGACGACGG
>CAYFNP010000264.1:0-2338 GCA_964344425.1 uncultured Bifidobacterium sp.
TGCTCGAGCGCATCTCCAGCCGCATCGTGAACGAGGTTCCCGGCGTCAACCGCGTTGCCTACGACATCACCTCCAAGCCCCCGGGGACGATTGAGTGGGAGTGAGAGGCGGATTAGCCTTCATTGAATAGGTCGCACGATCTGGGGCGGCCGCAGAAGGGGGCAGTTCCATGAAGTTCCGTTCGATCGTTCTCGCAAGTGTTGTCGCGTTGGCGGGTGTCGCAATTCCCATGTCGGCGACCAGCGCCGCCGCCGGCGTCACGGTCAAGGGCACCGCGCAGGGTGCAAGCAAGGTTCTCCTTCTGACGAAGAAGGGCCGCGCATACCGAGCCAACGTCGAGGCATCGGGTGCGTTCACCATCAACGGCGTGCCGGGAACATTGGTGAAGAACTCGACGCTGCAGTTCACCGACGCGACGAGCAAATACCTGGGCGTCGCGGTGCTGCGTGTTGTCAAGAGCGGCTCGAATTGGAAGTCGATCATTGGCTTGAAGAACCAAACGAAGGGCACCCTCAACGTCGGTGTCCTGAAGAACATGGGCGGCTGGTTCAAGGCCTCGAAGATCACGGGTGCGGGCACCGCCGGCGTGCGCGCAAAGGACAAGACGGGCAAGCCCAAGGGTGCCGGTCTCGCCGGCCGCGTGAAATTGGTGACCGCAAAAGTCGCAACGATGTCGACACTCCACAAACTCGCTGCGACCACCTGCCCCGACGGCAGCCCGAAGGATGCTGAGATCAACGGCACCGACGGCGGCCAGGACCTTGACTGTGACAGCGTTCCGAACTCGATCGACGTCGACGACAACGGGAACGGGTCGCTCGACATTCTCGACCAGACGACCAACAACCGGGACGACAAGGACAACTACACCGCGAGCATCGCGACCTACAGCGACATGCGCGGCACGATGGCGTCGAAACTGAACACGAACGCGCCCGGCGCGACGCTCGCATCGTTGACGACCAACATCACGCGGCTCCTCAGCGGCACCGACACGACCGGTGGAAGCTTCCAGTTGGCAATCTTCCTCGGCGATTGGACGTTGAAGGAAGCCGCGGGTGCCGACGCCGAGTCGGTCTACATCGAATGCCCAGGCATCAAGTGGTGCGACGCAGCAACCGGCACGGCCAAGATCTACGGCAACTCTGAAATGAACGAGATTCCCGGCGCATCCGACTCGATCAACGGCAAGGTCTGGAGTTCGTTCGCCAGCCAGGACTTCTCCAAGAGCGGCTTCCCGAAGAGTTCGACGGCGATCTACAACGGTCTCTACAAGTTCACCCAGAGCGGCCAGAACCGTTGGGCGGCATTCCTCATGCCGAGTTACAAGGAAGCCGACGTTCTCAGTGTCGTTCGCGCGAACGACGTCATGGTCCTCCACTCGATCGCCGGCACCAACGACGTTTCTATTCCGGTCACGGTCAGCCCGTTCTTCGTCACGACGCCGTACATGAAGTCGGCAACGGCGAACGGTGCCACGGTGACATCGACCGACTCGAACTTCGCTGCCGGCAACATCAAGATCGGCGATGACGGCAAGTTGGGCGTCGAGTTCTGGCGCCCGCAGCGCATGAAGCTCGACGGTGAGTCGGGCAACACCGGCGACTTCTCGGCGTTGACTTCGCAGCACGGTCTGAACTACGGCATCCAGATCACCGGTGGGCAGGTCAACAACAAGGCCATTCAAAGCTTCCCCGAAACGGGTTGTGCGGGTGCCGACGTCGAGAAGTACTACTCGAGCAAGACGCTGAAGCCGTCTTCGCAGTCGTACGGTCCCGTCGACCAGGACCCCGCGTCGGACTTCTGGGCGATGAACGACGCAACTACCGACGACTCGGCCGACAACGCGCTCGACATGACCCTCGACCTGAAGGCTTGCGTCACCGAGCACAAGCCGAGTCATTTCGCCAAGGGCGGATTCGCGTCGTACGCGGGCAAGACGGTCGGCCAGATCCTCGGCTTCTCTTGGGATGACTTCATCTCCAGTTCCAACAACTACCTCGACATGTCCCTGACGGGTGTCGGTTCGCCATCGACGAACGGCTACAACCGCTCCGTCCTGCAGTTCCGCATCTACTCGTCGAAGTGGACGGGTCAGTCCGGTGGAAGCTCTTCGAACAACTCCGGCGGGTCTTCGAACAACAGCAACAACTCGAACTCCGGCACGTCGGGCAACAACTCGGGAAGCGGCTCGTCGGGCAACAACTCGAACTCCGGCTCGTCCAACTCGACGCCGGGCACGACATTGGAGATTTCGGTGAAAGCCGACTCACTTGGGGCAGTTGGCGTGGTCGGAGTCGGCGGTACATGTGCGACCGCACCGCAGTCCGGTCTCGCA
>CAYFNP010000264.1:2348-2569 GCA_964344425.1 uncultured Bifidobacterium sp.
GTCGAACAACAACTCCGGAAGCGGCTCGTCGGGTAGCGACGCGCCGAAGACGACGCTCGAGGTTTCCATCGACTCGACTTCAATCGCGTCCATTGGTGTCGTCGGTGTCGGTGGAACATGCGCAAGTGCTGCACAGACACCGCTCGCAGCTGGGTCATCGTGCAGTGGCGAGCAGAATGCCGTCACAGTCATCCTTGATGGTCAGGGGAACACCGGTTCGA
>CAYFNP010000265.1:0-596 GCA_964344425.1 uncultured Bifidobacterium sp.
CCGGCTCTTCAAACGGAACGACTGGCTCTAGTTCCGACTGCTTTCGCACACATGGGGGGTGACACCGACCCCGAGGGAGACCTACCATGGCAATCACAGAAGCCGACAGACTCGAAATGCACGTCGAGCTCCGCAGAATCATGGGAGACAAAGTGGCCGACACCGTGATGGAACACCTACCCCCGACGGGATGGGCTGACGTCGCGCGCAAATCCGATGTCGACCACCTCGGCGCTCTCATGAATGCGCGCTTTGCCGCAGTTGACGTCAGATTCGAAGCGATCGACCAACGGTTCGAGGCAATCGACAAGCGACTCGACGGCATCGTCAACGGGCTGTGGGCGATGGGAGCCATTTCCGCCACGGCATTCATCGGGCTGTTCGCCCTCATCGCCACGAAACTCTGACGGTCGCGCCGTTGATCAGACGGCGTATGCGCCGTCAACAATCAACGCGATACCGGCAACCACCAAGGCGACCGAACACAGCCGCACCAACCAAGCGTGAACCGTCGGATGTATCGATGCGTACCGCCATCCGAGAAGCGTCGAAGCGATCATGACGAACGCAACGGTGACCGCCCACACCCATCCTTG
>CAYFNP010000265.1:606-2561 GCA_964344425.1 uncultured Bifidobacterium sp.
GTGCTGAGAAGCGCGAGAAGTTCGAATATGTCCGAGCGCTCACGTGTCGTCAGGCCATTCACGTCGCCCATCAAGCGGTTGCCCTGCAGCACCAATTGGATCACGTGGGCGTAGGTCCGCGCGGTGCGCGACCCCACGTTGTTCACCACGGCGATGCGTTCCGCGATGCGCAAGTACACGGTGTGGTCATCGGAGAATCGCGATGGTGGCACACCCTCGTCGATGAGGTGACTGATGATGCGCAGGCGAAGTGTGACTTCTTGGCTGCGCTGCAACCAGGGAAACACCTTGTCGAGGGGTTTGTCGGTGAGAGCATCGACAATGCGTGTCATCAGATGGTTCGACACGGCGACGAACAAGTCGTTGCGAGAGCCGAAATAGCGCTTCACATGCATCGTCTGAAGACCTGCGCGCGAGGCGATATCCCTGACGGTGACTTTCGCGACTGGTTTTTCCTTCGCCAGCTCGATCGCGGCCCGCACCAACAACTCGGCCCCGTCCTCGCGGGGAATCCGCCGTGGGGTCTTCTTTGCCGGCACGTGCCATGTCTAGCAAGTCGACAAAGACCTTTGTTGACAGTGTTAACAACTGCTCGTTACCCTGCCCTTCACAGGGGAGGAAGTCATGGGAAACGGTTTCAATCGGCAGTCACGCACGTTGAGGACTCTCGGGTTGGTCGCCACACTCGTATTCGGGGCAACCGCATGCGAGGGCACCGGCACCAAGGCCACGACGGCACCGGCAGTCACCCAACAATCGACCACCACGTCGACGTCGACCACCACCTCCACGACAACCACGACCACAACGACAACCACGACAACCGTTCCCTCGACGACGGCCGAAAGCACCGCTGCGGACACCGCGGTGGTGTGCACGGACAAGACTCCGTGCAACGTCGGCGACACGGGCCCGGGCGGCGGGCTGATCTACTACGTGTCGCAGACCCCGTTTGATTGTCCTGCGGGCAAGAACAAATGCACCGCACTCGAAGTAGCCCCCGCTCGCTGGGCAGACGGTTTGTCGGCGCTCGGCTGCAACCAAGACTACGGACCCTCCATTCCGATGTGTTCTTACACGTCGTGGAAGAGCGCCATCGGAGCAACCGATCGTGCGATCGGAAGCGGCCTCACGAACATGTCGAAAATGAAGACCACCAAGGATGGGCAGATTGGCTCGGCGATCTTGATCTCGAAGTACACGGGCGGCGGCAAGACCGACTGGTATCTGCCGGCTCTCAATGAAGCAGAGGAGCTGGGGAAGCTTCTCAAACCATCCGAAGAGTTGCGTAAACGGCTCGGTTTCACGAGGCGGGGACTCGCCATCATCCAAACATCGACCGAAGACACCGCCACCACCTCGTGGTATGTCAACCTCGAGACGAACAGCACGTCGTCATTGCTCAAGGGTTACAACACCGCGGTGATTCGCCCCGTTCGCGCGATTACCGGTGTTGCCGTGAAGGCCCCTGCCACCACCACCACAACCACGACAACGGTGCCTCTCACAACCACAATCGCGACAGCGACGACCACAACCACCACGTTGCCGCCCACGACGACAACCACCTTGCCGCCCACCACAACGACCACTCTCGCACCGACGTGTGCACAGGGCGGAGCCTGCGCCGTCGGTGACACGGGCCCCGGCGGCGGCACCGTCTACTTCGTGTCCACCGATGGTTTTGCGTGCGGTGTCGATCTGGCGGCGCGGTGCCGTTATCTCGAGTACGCACCGACGTCATGGGTGGCAGACACGCCCACCACTGCCAACTGCACGACCGTCGACGCAAACAACGTGAAGTGCGCGTGGAACACGGCGTCGCCATCGGCGAACGTCGACACGAGTGGTGCGGTCGGTAACGGGCGCAAGAACACGCAGGCCATCATCACGAATGCAGGAGCGTTGACGTCCGTCGCAGCCGTCGTCTCCACGATGTACAAGGGTGGAGGAAA
>CAYFNP010000266.1:0-2560 GCA_964344425.1 uncultured Bifidobacterium sp.
CCGTTTCGCGGTCGATCGCCATCGGGAACACCAGACCGCCCGTGTAGTCGGTGTGGTCACCGATCAGGTTCACCCGCCCCGGCGCAACCGCCCGCCAGCGCTCAGCCATGTCGACGCTCAGCCATGCCGACACTCAGCCATGCAGACTCTCGGGAATCCAGCCGCGATGCGCCTCAAGCAACTCGTCGACCAACGACCAGATCTGGTCAAGGTCCAACTCGGCCGCGGTGTGCGGGTCGAGCATCGCTGCGTGGTACACGTGCTCGCGCTTGCCGGTCAATGCCGCCTCGACTGTCAACGACTGTACGTTCACGTTCGTCTGCATCAGCGCGGCCAACTGCGGCGGCAACGCGCCAATCACCTGCGGGTGAAAGCCAGCCGCATCGACGACCACCGGAACCTCGACGCAACAGCCATCGGGAAGATTCGAGATGAGCCCCGCGTTCGGCACGTTGCCGTAAATGGTCACTGCCTCATCGGTTTCCATCGCGTTGATGATCGATGACCCGTATTCCATGCTCGGCACCACACGCAATGACGCCGATGGGTCCTCCAGGCGCGAACGCAGCGACTCCCAACCCGCGATCTGGCGCTCGCAGCGTCGCGGGTACTCGTCCAAAGGAATGCCGAAACGGTCGAGCAAATCGGGCCGATCGCGCTTGATGAACCACGGCACGTACTCGGCGAAGTGTTCGCTCGACTCGGTGACGAAATAACCCAAGCGGCGGAACATTTCGTAGCGCACCGCGTCGGACAAACCCTCGAACCCGCCATCCGAACGTTTCTCGTCACCGCGCATCGGCAACGGAAACTCCACAGCGCGTTTCGCAATCAACGGATACAGCGATTCACCGGCACGTTCGAACCTCAGGTAGAACGCCATGTGGTTGATGCCCGCACACAGGTAGTCGATCTCATCGACCGGCACGCCGACGTCGCCCGCCAACTGCGCCGCCGTGTGTTGCACGCTGTGACACAACCCAACCGTGCGAATCGACGACGCGCGCGACACCGCCCAACACAGCATCGACATCGGGTTCACGTAGTTCAGCAACACCGCATCAGGACAGACCTCTTCCATCGTCCGACACACGTCGAGCAGCACCGGGATCGTCCGCAGGCCCCGCATGATTCCGCCCACCCCCAGGGTGTCGGCAATCGTCTGCTCGAGCCCGAACCGCTTGGGCACCTCGAAATCCACCACCGTCGAGGGCCGGTAACCCCCCACCTGGAACATGGTCACCACGTACCCCGCAGCGGCCAACGCGGCCCTCAAATCGGTGGTCGCC
This sequence comes from uncultured Bifidobacterium sp., assembly GCA_964344425.1. Classification (GTDB taxonomy): domain Bacteria; phylum Actinomycetota; class Acidimicrobiia; order Acidimicrobiales; family Ilumatobacteraceae; genus F1-20-MAGs119. The sequence goes on from CAYFNP010000266.1 coordinate 1,290, forward strand.
TCGACCCGCCCGGGCACCCCCAGGGTCGCCAAAACCTTGTCCCCCACGGCTTTCGAGGTCGCCAGCCGCCCCGGGTCGATGTCGTGGAGCACCACCGTCGCCCCGGCCAGGGCCGGACGACTGAAGATGTCACCCATCAGATTGCGGGCAAAGACGGTGCTCCCCGCCCCCACAAACACGATCCTCGGACCCTTCACGCACCCATCCTCGCAGAGCCGAAACCCCGCATTGACATAGGAAATTCGCCAAATAGACTTTTCGTTAGGAGTTGGGGCAACCCGTCGTGTCGATGCGCATCCGAGAACTTTTTTCCACAGCCGATTCCCCTCGCACGCGTCTCGTCGCGCGCGGAATTGCCGCCGTTCTCGTAGCCACCATTGCCGTCGTAGCCGGTCCATCGAACGCAAACATCGCCTCTGCTGCGGGTGAAACGCTCGCCACTCCATCCGCGACCCGAATCGCTCCCTCCACCTCGAACGCTGCCATTGCGGACACTTTCGACGTAGCCGGGTACTTGTCGACCGACACTCTGTTGGCGAATATCTCGTTGTCTGGGCCTTCGGGGACAACCTTCTCGATTCCCACGACAACCGGTCTCACTCTCGGATTTGGCTACAACTTCTGGACGAACCTCACGGACGTGTCGTTCACCGGAACCCAAGCGAACATCAACACAGCGCTCGATTCGTTGACCGTGTCCACTGGCTCGACGTCAGGCACCGCAATCCTGACGGTGTCCGTAACGCTCAGTACTGCCAACACGTACTACTACTCGACCACCGGCCACTTCTACCAAGCTGTCAGCTCGACCGGCGCGACGTGGACCACAGCAAACTCCGCGGCAACCGCCGCCACATACAAAGGTCGTCCCGGCTATCTGGTGACCATCACGACAGCGGGTGAACAAAGCTTCCTCAACAACAACGTCAGCGGCAACAACATCTGGATCGGCCTCACCGACAAAGATTGCGAAGGAACCTGGAAGTGGCAAGGCGGCCCCGAAGCCGGCCAAACGGCTTTTCAGGCGACCGCCAACACGGGATGTACGAACACCACGTCGTCATACAGCTCAGCCGGAACGTCATACTTGTACACGAACTGGTGCTCGGGTGAACCCAACAACGCTGACGGGGCGACGGGCGAGGACATGGCCGTGACCAAGTGGAGCGGCGGAACCTGTTGGAACGACCTTCGCGACGGCAACTCTTCGGGTGTCAGCGGATACGTGATCGAATACGGCGACTCCCAGGCCTTCACGGATTTCCTCTCGT
>CAYFNP010000267.1:0-2547 GCA_964344425.1 uncultured Bifidobacterium sp.
CTCTTCTTGTCGACGGGGCCAAAGACGCGACTGTCCATCGACTGGGGCCGGTTGTCGCCGAGGACGAAGATCTGACCCTTCGGCACGGTGACCGGAGCCATGTCCGGCTGCCGGCACCGGGACACGGGGTCGGTCTGGGCGAGATCGCGTTCGGGAAGATACTTCTCTTCGAGCACCTTGTCGTCGACGTAGACGACGCACGACTTGATCCGCACGGTCTCTCCGGGCAGACCGATCACGCGCTTGATGAGGTCGTCGTGCTGGACGCTTTGTCCGTTGGACGTCACTCGATCGAAGACGACGACGTCGCCCCTGTCGATATCCCCGAACCGGTACGACAGCTTGTTGACGAGCACCCTGTTCGGTTGGAAAAGGGTCGTCTCCATGGACGGGCCCGAGATGTAGAACTGCTGGAGGGCAAAGGTTCGGATGCCAAGCGCCACAAGCAACGCGACGACAAGGACGACGATCCAATCGCGCACTGCCTTGAACGATTGAGACCCGGAAGACGCGGAGACGGGCGCCTCTCCGGGCAATTCGTAGCTCACCGGGGCGAGGCTACTGGGCGCTACATCGACTCGATGAGCTTTTCGACCCGTTCGTCGCGGCTCTTGAACGGGTCCTTGCAGAGCACGGTGCGTTGGGCCTGATCGTTCAACTTGAGATGAACCCAGTCGACCGTGTAGTCGCGCTTCTTGGCCTTTGCTTTCTTGATGAACTCCCCCCGCAGACGAGCCCGCGTCGACTCGGGTGCGTTCTCGATCGCATGATCGATGTCACCGTCGTTACAGATTCTCTCGACAAGTCCGCGAGATTCGAGTCGGTAGTAGAGACCGCGCTTGCGAGACACGTCGTGGTACTGAAGGTCGACCAATTGGGTCTGTGCGTCTCCCAGCGACACGCCGTGTCGCTCGCGATATGCCTCGATGAGACGGTGCTTGATGACCCAATCGACTTCCCTGTCGAGCAAGAACGGGTCAATCTCGATCGTCGAGATGCAGTGCTTCCACATGTCGAGAGCCCGCTGTTCGAATTCGGGAAAACCCTTGCGGTCGGCGTATGCGAGCGCCTTGTCAAGGTATTCGCGCTGAATGTCGAGCGCGCTGACGTCGCGTCCGTTCATCAGCCGAACGGGTCGCCGGCACGTGGTGTCGTGGCTGATTTCACGAATCGCGCGAATCGGGTTCTCAAGTGTCATGTCCCGCAGCACGACGGACTTGTCCTCCATCATCCGCAGAAGGCAAGCGGTCGATCCGATCTTGAGGAAGGTCGTGTATTCGCTCATGTTCGAGTCGCCGACGATCACGTGCAGTCGTCGGTACTGCTCGGCATCGGCGTGAGGCTCGTCTCGGGTGTTGATGATCGGACGACTGCGCGTCGTTGCCGAACTCATTCCTTCCCAAATGTGGTCGGCTCGTTGCGAGATGGAATACAGCGGACCGCGGGCGGTCTGGGTGATTCTTCCCGCACCCGCAATGATCTGTCGCGAAACGAGAAACGGAATCAGGATCTGGCCGATCAGAGCCTGGTCGTCGTCGCGCGATGTGAGGTAGTTCTCGTGGCATCCATACGAATTCCCGGCGCTGTCGGTGTTGTTCTTGAACAGATACACCGTGCCGCGTATACCTTCGTCGCGCAGGCGTTCCTCGGCCGATTCCGTGAGGTCCTCGATTCGACGTTCGCCTGCTTTGTCGTGAACGACGACGTCGTAGATCGAGTCGCATTCCGGCGTCGCGTACTCGGGGTGGGATCCCACGTCGAGGTACAGACGCGCGCCGTTCTCAAGAAAGACGTTGCTGCTGCGCCCCCACGAAACGACCTTTCTGAACAGGTATCTCGCAACTTCGTCGGGGCTGAGGCGACGCTGGCCACGAAGGGTGCAGGTGATCCCGAATTCCGTCTCGATGCCGTAGATGCGGCGGTCCATGGCCGGTGTCAGCCGGCCAGAAGCTGCGCGACTTCGGCATCTTCGAGTCGCGCAAAGGCGCGGCGCGAACCATTGCGGCGCAGAACCGCAACTTCGAGATCGTCGGCGACAAGTGTGCGTTCTCCGCCAAGTGCCTTTGCCGCTGTTCGCACGGCGACTTTCAAATCGGGGGTCTCTCCCAGATCGGGACCGAGGCGCCCCGCGATGGCATCGGCATCGCCGCCGAGGACCGAGAAGCGACGTTCATCGAGCACCGTTCCGTCGTAGAGGATGTGGAACAGCTGGTCGGACACCGCATCGTGACCGATTTCGGCGACGAGAATCTCGACCTCAAGAGGCTTCATCTCGTGGGTGAAGATCTGCCCGAGAATTTGTGCGTATTGGTTGGCGAGACTGCGTGCATCGACGTCGGCGCGGGAGTACTGGTAGCCCTTGAGATCGGCAGCCCTGACTCCGGCGACACGCAACTGATCGAATTCGTTGTACTTGCCGACCCCGGCGAATGCGATGCGGTCGTAGATCTCGCTGACTTTGCGCAGCGTGTTCGATGGATTCTCGGCCACGATGACGATTCCTTCGGCGTACTGCACCGCCACCAGTGCGCGTCCGCGGGCGATTCC
>CAYFNP010000268.1:0-2542 GCA_964344425.1 uncultured Bifidobacterium sp.
GACTGCGGGGGGCTCGTCCTCAAGCGGTGCGGATCTCGTGCGTCGAATCAAGGAAACCGTGCCGAAGACGACGATTCTCTCGCAAGTGAAGAAGATGATCAATCCGAAGGCTGGTGCGATCTCGCTCCGGGCAACCGGCGCGTGCAAGTTGTCGTCGACGAAGTTGACGATGGGCACAAAACCGGGAACTTGCACGGTGCTCTACAGCCAGGCGAACAAGGGCAAGAACAAGGGCGTGAAGGGAACCTTCAAGATCCAAGTGATTGCCAAGTAGCGACCGCGATATCTACGAAAAGGGGCGTGGTGCTTCGGCACCGCGCCCCTTTCGTATTTGTCTTCAGCCCATCAGCGAAGCGATGACCCGCGGGTGCAGGTGAGGCCACGAGGCGGCGAAGCCGGGGTGTAGTTCGTAGGTGTGCACGTGGTCGACGTGCACCCAGTGCAGATCTTCGGACTCGCCGTTGGCGATGTTCGCGTTCGCATCGCCATGACAGTGGGCGATGACCGTGTGGTAGCCCCAGGGACCGTGGTCGTCGCTGAAGATGTCGACGACGTTCAGGTGGTCGCCGTGAATGCCGACCTCTTCGAACGCTTCGCGCTTGGCCGCGGTGACGACGTCTTCGTGTGAATCGAGTGCGCCACCGGGCAGGGCCCAGGTGCCGCCGCCGTGCGTCCACGCGGCGCGAAGCTGCAACAGCACGTGGGGTTCGGGAAGATCGCGGCGAACCAACAGAAGTCCCGCGGCGCCGTAGAGGCCCCAGTGGTAGCGGCCGCAGTCGCAGTCGACCCAGCCGTCTCCGTCACGCGTGCCCATGCGCACAGTTTGTCATCGTGGCGGGTGGCAGCGACAGCCGACTAGCGTTTCCGCATGGCGAGGCCTCCTGTTTCACTTCGAGCGCTTGCCGCGGCACGTGGTGACGAACCCGCCGACCTGTTGATTCGCGGTGGCAAGGTGCTGGCTCCGGCGACGAAGGAATGGGTCGAGACCAGTCTGGCGATCTGCGATGGTTCGGTGGTCGGATGGGGTGACCGCGAGGCGAAGGAAACGCTCGACGTCGATGGTGCCGCGCTGGTGGCGGGCTTCGTCGATGCGCACATGCATCTGGAGTCGTCGAAGCTGTGGGTCGGCGAGTACGTGAAGGCGGTTTTGCCGAACGGCACCACGGCCGTGGCGGCGGACCCACACGAGATCGCGAACGTCGCGGGCCTCGAGGGGATCCGTGCGGTGGTCGACGCCGCGGAGCAGATGCCGTTCACGTTCGGCGTGGCGGCGTCGTCGTGCGTGCCGGCGTCCCCGTTCGAAAGTGCGGGCGCGGCGTTCACGCCGGCCGACGTCAAGCGCATCATCGACGAGATGGGTGCAATCGGCGTTGCTGAGGTAATGAACTTTCCCGCGGTCATCAACGGCGATCCGATGTTCCGCGACATCATCAAGACCGCCGGTTGGCGTCGCGTCGACGGCCATGCACCCGGTCTGACCGGGCGTGCGCTCGATGCATACCTTGCGGCGGGTGTCGAGAGTTGCCACGAAAGTTTTGCCCCCGACGAGGCGCACGAAAAGCGCCAGAAGGGGATGTGGTTGTTCCTTCGGCAAGGGTCGGTGTGTCAGGACCTCGTCGAGTTGCTGCCGACGGTGCTGCATCACGGACCGCTGTGTTCTGCTTTCTGCAGCGATGACCGCGAACCCGATCTGTTGCGCGACGAGGGACACATCAACCACTGCATCCGGTTGGCGGTCGGCGCGGGTCTGAACGAAATCGACGCACTGCTGGTGGGCTCGTACTTTCCGGCGATGTACCACAACTTCTTCCACCTGGGTCAGTTGGGTCCGGGCTACCAGGCCGACGTTGCGGTGTTCGACACGCTCGCCGATTTCCGACCGTCGATGGTGCTGCAAAAGGGCCGTGTCGTTGCGCGTGACGGTGCGGTTCTACCGGGGGTCGTGCCCGATGTTGCTCCGCCGAAGAGCCTGTACGGCCGCATCCGTTTGCACCACCTGCCAACGACAGCCGAGATGGCGATTGCGCCGCCGCCCAACGGCAAGGCGCGCGTGATCGGCGTGAAGTCCGGAACGGTACGGACAACGTCGCTGATCCTCGACGTGAACGATGCGGGCAACGACATCGCGCGCATCGGGGTGGTGGAACGGCACAAGGCCACGGGCCGCATCGGCCTCGGTTACGTGTCGGGCTACGGCATCAGGCGCGGTGCGATCGCATCGACGGTTGCGCACGACGCGCACAACATCATGGTGGTCGGCGCGCGCGATGCGTCGGGCCCCGCCGACATGGCTGCGGCAGTTGCCCGTGTGGCCGAGATGGGCGGGGGACAGGTGGTCGTCGTCGACGGAAAGGTGATCGCCGAAGTGGCGTTGCCGATTGCGGGTCTCATCAGCGAAAAGTCCCTGGGCGAAGTCGCGGCCGAGATCGACCACGTGGTCGAGGTGGCCCGGACGCTCGGCATCACCCTCGACGCGCCGTTCATGTCGCTGTCGTTCCTTGGGCTGTCGGTCATTCCCGACCTGCGGATCACCGACCATGGA
>CAYFNP010000269.1:0-2539 GCA_964344425.1 uncultured Bifidobacterium sp.
AAGTCGCCGTCGCCGGACGGGTACTTCTCAAGCGCGACCAGGGAAAGTTGATCTTTGCCACGCTGCGCGACCGCGACGACGAGATCCAATTGTTCGTTTCGAAGGCCGTCGTCGGTGACGATCTCTTCGCCCGAATCGGCGAACTCGACCTTGGCGACTGGGTCGGCGTCACGGGCACGGTGATGACCACCCGAAAGGGCGAACTTTCGGTCAAGGTCACGGGCTTCGAACTGTTGGCAAAGGCGTTGCGACCGTTGCCCGACAAGTGGCACGGCCTCACCGATACCGACACGCGTTACCGCCAGCGCTACGCCGACCTCATCTCGAACGATGACGCCCGTCGGGCCTTTGCCGTGCGCCACGCGATCATCGCCTCGTTCCGCAAGACACTCGCGGCGAAGGGGTTCATCGAGGTCGAAACCCCCGTTCTGCACGTCGAGGCCGGCGGAGCCCACGCACGGCCTTTCACGACGCACCACAACGCGCTCGACATGGATCTGTTCCTGCGCATCGCACTGGAACTGCATCTCAAGCGACTCATCGTCGGCGGCATGGAGCGCGTGTACGAAATCGGTCGGGTGTTCCGCAACGAGGGAATCTCGACCCGCCACAATCCCGAGTTCACGATGATGGAGCTGTACCAGGCCTTCGGCGACTACAGCGACGTCATGGCCATCACCGAGGAACTCTTCGCCGCGGCCGCGCGCGATGCGATCGGCACGACGGTCGTCGACGTCAACGGACTGTCGGTCGACCTCGCCCAGCCATTCCGCCGCGTGCGCATGGTCGACCTGGTGCGTGAAAAGACCGGCGTCGCAGTTCATCCGTCACAACCCGTCGACGAACTTCGTGCCCTTGCCGCCAAACACGGCGTGCGGACTGAACCCCAGTGGGGTTCGGGCAAGATCATCGAGGAGATGTTCGAAGCGCTCGCCGAACACGAGTTGATGGCACCCACGTTCGTCACCGGCCATCCCGTGGAAATCAGCCCGCTCGCGCGCGTCGACCGCAACGACCCACATCTCACCGAGCGATTCGAGTTGTTCGTGGGTGGTCGCGAGCTCGCGAATGGTTACAGCGAATTGAACGATCCGGTCGAGCAGCGTCTGCGCTTCGAGGACGAACAGCGCGCGAAGGAAGCGGGCAACGCCGAGGCCGGCACCGTCGACGAGGATTACCTGCGCGCGATGGAGTACGGCATGCCGCCCACCGGCGGCCTCGGAATCGGCATGGACAGACTCACCATGCTCATCGCCAACGTTCCGTCCATCCGCGACGTCATCCTCTTCCCCACCCTTCGCCCCGAAGTTCTCGACTGACAAGCAGAAAGGCACGGCCCGACATGAGCAAACACGCGTGGGGCGTCGGCATCGCAACGATCGCCGCCGACGACAGCATTCTCGACACCCGCTTCCGCGCACTCGGTTGGGGTGATTCGATTCCCGCCGACGCGCCGCACAGCAGCATCGAACTTGCCAAGTCGGGAGACCCGGAACGCGGCGTTCGATTCGAACCGGTCAGGATCGTCGTCGACACGTCGGCCGCACCGCAGAGCGCAAGCGACGTTTACCTGCGACTGCACCTGCTGTCGCACCGCCTTGCACAACCTCGCACGTTGAACCTCGACGGCGCCTTCGGGCTGTTGACCAACGTCGCGTGGACCAGTCGCGGACCCGTCGCCATCGACCAACTCGACAGCATCAGCTGGAACTTCGCCCAGCGCGGCGAGTACCTCGTGGTCAACGGCGTCGACAAGTTTCCCCGCATGACCGACTACGTCGTGCCGTCGGGCGTGCGCATCGCCGACGCCAGTCGCGTGCGACTGGGTGCGCACCTTGCATCCGGAACAACCGTGATGCACGAGGGCTTCTGCAACTTCAACGCCGGAACTCTCGGCGCATCGATGGTCGAGGGTCGCATCTCCGCGGGAGTCGTCGTCGGTGACGGTTCCGACATCGGCGGAGGCGCCAGCATCATGGGCACCCTCTCGGGCGGCGGCAAGGAAATGATCACGGTCGGCCAGCGTTGTCTGCTCGGCGCGAACTCAGGTCTCGGCATCTCGCTCGGCGACGACTGCGTCATCGAGGCAGGCCTCTACGTCACGGCGGGAACTCTCGTCCGTCTGCCCGACGGCAATGTCGCAAAGGCGCGCGAACTGTCGGGCGCGAACAACCTTCTCTTCCGCCGCAACAGCACGACGGGCGCGGTCGAGGTAGTTCAGCGTCAGGGCACGTGGGGCGGCCTGAACGCCGCACTGCACAAGAACTGACATGTCGCCCGACGATCTCGCAGGCATCATCCGCTCGCGGCGCAGCAGCCTGCTCATCGACGCGACCCGCGAAGTACCCCGCGAGATCGTCGAACAGTTGCTCGAGCTCGTCACCTGGGCACCCAACCACAAGCGCACCTGGCCGTGGCGACTCGCGGTGTTGACCGGCGACACGCGACGAGTTCTCGGCGAGACCATCGCCGACGTCATGGCGACCCAGGGAGACGACGCGCCGAAGGTCGCAAAGACGCGAACGAAGTACCTGCGCTC
>CAYFNP010000270.1:0-2536 GCA_964344425.1 uncultured Bifidobacterium sp.
GGAAACGTCGACCAAGGCGGAGTTGCGGTGTACACGCGCGACGGCGGCTGGGCCGAGCAAGCAGCGTTGACTCTCGCCAAGCCGACCGCCAAGGCCAACTTCGGATCCTCGGTCGTTCTCTCGGCCGACGGCAACACGCTTGCAGTCGGTAGCCCGAACGCCGGTGCCGGTGCGGCCAGCGTCTTCACCCGCGCCAACGGCGCGTGGTCCTGAACGAACCCAACCAAGTGAATGGATGACGGACGAGCCAGATGAAGGGTGAATCGATGAAATCCACACGGCGTGCAATGTTCGCAACCGCCTCGCTTGTGCTGCTCGCAGCCTGCGGTGGCGGTGGTGGAGGTGGCGGTAGTGCAAGTGGTGGTGGCGACTCCAAGGCCGCTGACATCACCGTGCCCGCCTCAAAGGGAGAGAACGTCGACATCGGACTCGCGCCGAACCCGAACGGGTTCGCGTTCGCGAACTTCGGTGCCGGTGCGTCGCCCGAACAGTTCGGCGCCGACGACCTCGTCGCCATGTTCGGTAGCGGTCCCGACGTCTGTGTCGACGGCGCAACGCCATGCACGCCCACGGCCGAGGCCGCGGCTTGGGCTTCGATGGTGAACGACAACCGTCAAGCCGGACACTGCGAAGGTTTTGCGGTTCTTTCCGCCAACCGCTTCACCGCGGGCAAGCAACCGCCGAGCGTGCAGTTGACGATGGATCCCACCGTTACCCACGACATCATGCGCGCGTTCGCGACTCAGTTCTTCCAGTCGACCCAGGAAGAGACCGTCGCATGGCAGGGCAAGTCATTGAAGGACAAAGTCGCCGCACTCGAGGCGGCATTCGCCACGAAGAAGGCCAACTTCACACTCGCCATCTACACGGCCGAGGGCGGTCACGCCGTTCTGCCGTACGCCGTCGAGTACGTCACGCCCGACCAGGCGAAGATCAAGATCTACGACTCGAACTGGCCCGGCCAGGACCGTTGGGTCATGGTCGACCTTGCCAAGGAAACCTGGACCTTCGACTACTCGGGATCCGACCCCGTCAATGACACGGGTGACGCCATCTGGACCGGCGGCCCGAAGGACCTCGACATCACATCGATGTCCGCACGCGACGCGGCGAAGATTCCGTTCGGAAAGGGCAACGGCGAAGTGACCAAGTCGCTTCTGCTCGTCCGCTCCGCAGCACTGAACTGGTCGATCACCACGCCAGGCGGAACACTGCGCCCCGGCGAGGCGGCCCCGTCGGGCACGACAATCCGCCCCGTGCGCTCATCCGCCGCGAAGGCTCCGGGTGCTCCCGCCGACTTCTTGGTCTGGGTGCCGTCCGACCAGAAGTTGGAGTTCAACCTGCCCGATCCGTCGCGCGTCTCGGGATTCACCCCGAAGGCTGCGGTGCGCATCGAGACGAAGGGTTCGAAGAAGGGCCCGATTCAGGTCACCGACGGTGCCGTGAAGGCCGATGATCCGTCGGTCGTCCTCACGCTGGCCGACGGCAACCTCGTCGCCTCGTCGAACGGCGCCGGCAACTCGTTGGCCACCACCGGCCAGCAAATCGACGTCGCGCTGACCGCACCGAACGGTGACCCGATCAGCGTCGCGGTTACGCCCGAGGCCCCCGCGGTCGACGTGCGCACGCCCGGCCGCGACGGTGTCGACCCGAACGCAAACGTCGAGATCCTCACTCAGAAGAGTGGGAACGAGATCGAGCGCAAGGTGATCGACGCAACCGGCAACGAGACCGTCACCACGCAGCCCGGCCAGTTGGACAACACCCAGACCAACCGTCCGATGCCGACTGATCTCGCTGCGCCCGAGACGAAGCCCGGTCTGCCACCGCGCGCCGAGCGCATCGCCGACCCGAACGCCGCTCCGGCAGCACCGACGACGGTGCCCGCGGGTGGACCGTCGACAACGCTCGCCGCCACCGAGCCCACAACGGCACAGCGCCCGTCAGCGCTCCCGCCGCTCCGGCCGGTAGCAACGACGGCGCCGTCGGGCGGTTAGTCCGGCCAGCCCGGAGTATTCGGGTCCAACTCGACACCCATGGTGTTGAGGAAGCCCGCAACCATCCGGTACACGCCAACCAAGAGAACGAGTTCGCAGAGCTCCGCGTCGGCCCAGTCGGCGCGGAGCTCTTTCCATGTCGGGTCGCTGACGCAATCGTTCGCGCAGATCTCGTCGGTCATCGCAATCAAACGTCGATCGCGCGACGACCACCCGAACGCATCGACGTCGACCATCAGAGCGCTGATCTCTGCATCGGTGAGGTCGCAGTTGCGTCCGATCACCGTGTGCTGGCCGAACTCGTACACCGAACCCGTGTTGCGTCCCACGCGCAGGATGACGATCTCGCGCTCGCGCGGCGGCAACAAACCACGGTTCAAGAAGAACCCGCCGAAAGCGAGAAACCGCTTCAGCATCTTCGGATGATGTGCCATCGTCGAGAACAGGTTCAACGGCTCGCCGTTCACCGACCTGATGCTGCCCGCGAGAATCTCGTCGACCTCCGGCGTCAACGGTGACAGCGGGGACAAGCGCGGTGC
>CAYFNP010000271.1:0-1241 GCA_964344425.1 uncultured Bifidobacterium sp.
GCAGATCCTCGCCGCGTTGCGGAAGCTTCTTTGTGAAGTGACCCGCGGTGAGTGCAAACAGTGCACACAGCGCCGCAATGGTGAGAAGGAGCAGCAGGAACGGCCACTCGACGAGCGAGCGGACCACTTCAGCCCCTGTCGTGTTCGGCGAGCAACGCGTCGAGGTAGTCGGCGCTCGTGAGTTCCAGCTCCGAACACGAATTGAGAACCTTGATCACCTCGGCATTCGGATGCGACGCGGCAATGCGCTCCCATGCACCGGCACCCTGGCGCTCGGCATTGGCCTGAATGCGCAACTGGTCCCACACGTCGAGCGGCGCGAAGACGTCGTAGTACGTCTTCAGGGCGCCGGGCAGCGGAGCCTCGAGCTGGTCGCGCAGGGTCTCGTCCATGGCGAACGCCCCCTCGATGCGGTTCGCGATCTCGTCCTCGGCCTCGGCACACCGGAGCAACCCCTCGGAATGCTCGGGCAGCATCTCGGCCCAACCCCGGTAACGGCTGGCCGCACCACGTTCGAGCAAGGCGAGGAACCGGGGCCGAATCTGGTCGGGAACCCGCGAGATATAAGGAGCAAGCAGCTCGCCAAAGCGCGGGACAACGACGTTCGACATGCGGGGCAGGCTAGTTCACGGCCCCAAATCCTCCTCTCAACCCGAAAGTTCACGGAGTTTGACAATTCGAAAAAATTCTCAGCAAACCAGCCGAAGCCCCTTTCTCGCCCACCTAGTAGGGCGTATGGTTGTTTGTATGAGGAAAACCATTGTCCGAATGTTGACGGTGGTCGCACTCGTGGGGGGAACCGCAGTCGCCAGCGCGACATCGGTCTCCGCTGCGAAGAGCGACGCCAAGGTGCACAAGTTCGCAACCGCAAATGCGTTGTACGCGATCACGACGACGAAGCAAACAGCCCCGCCGCCGGGTTGCGTCGGTAGCCAATGCCCGCAGGTCGAGACCGACGTTCCTGCGTTGACACCAGCGGATGGCTTCGCAACCCTGGTTGGCGCAAAGAAGATCGACACATATTCCACAAACACCGGCCCGAACCAGAGCTCAAAGGGTGGATGCGCGATTTCGTCCGCCGGCAAGCTTCTGTGTTGGGGTTCGAATACGTACGGTCAGTTGGGTAATGGAACGATCGTCGACTCCCTCACGACTCCGGTCGAGGCGGTCGGCCTGACAGGGACCGTCACCGACGTGACGACCAACGGTTTCACGACCTGCGTCGTGACCGACGCTGGTGC
>CAYFNP010000271.1:1341-2522 GCA_964344425.1 uncultured Bifidobacterium sp.
GCGTCGTGGGACGGCTCGACAATGAAGTTCCCGACAAGCGTCTCGAGTATCGGCATCATGGCGAAGCCGATTTCGATCTTCGCGGTCAGTGGGCCCAGCGGAAAGGTGTATTTCGCCACCGAGAATGGCATTCTTGCTGCCGACCAGTGGGTGTTCAACTGCACCCAGTGTGCAAAGCAATCGGGTGGCGTCCTTGCTGGTGTCGGTGCGTTCAAGAATGCGACTTCGACGACCTACTACTACGTGAACAAGCTCACTGGTTCGACGGACTCACCCGATCTCATTCCAATGGAAGTCGATTCGGGTGACCGAAAAGTGCTCTCGCAGAAAGCGGTCACGGTGAAAACCAGCACCGGTGCGGTGCTCACCGGTGCGTCGGTTCGCTGGACTTCCCCGGACGTTCCCGACACTCTCGGAAGCTCGGCCAAGTCGACCGACACAACCGATGACACGGGCATGGTTCGTCTCGCAGCTTTGGCAACCGGGCCCGTTGCGTTCACCCTGCGAGGTGGCAAACAGTCCGATGGCTCGTACCTCCAGGCAGCTGTAGTCACGGTCAACGTGCCTGCCACCGGAACGGTCGAGGTTGTGGTGCCGGTTTCTTCCGCGGTCGTCGACCGTTCGGTATCCGTCGCCCTCTCGGACGGCACGCCCGTCCCGAATGCGGTCATCCAGTTGTCGAACAACTACTTGACATACAACTACCAAAATGACGGTGCGAAGAATGCCTCGTGGTCGGCGACAGCGCCTGACACCAAGGGCTTCATGCAGTCTGCGCAATGCGCGTTCTGCTTCGTCCCGCCGCCGACCTACATCACCGGAGCGGACGGAAAGGTCACTTGGAAGTCCTTCGATCCGAAGACACGGTCGAGTCAGTACGACGCGACGGTCATGTACGACGATGGATCACTGCAGCAGAAAAAGAAGGTCAACTTCGCGACCGTCGCTCAGACGATCACGCTCGACTACATGGCCAATATCCAGACGACTCTGCCGACCGAAGTCACGCCCAAGACCGATGGATCGGTCGAGATCCCGGTGACCCTGAAGGATGGCGACAACCTTCCGATCAGCAACCTCGAAACCAAGGTTGAGGAAGTCTGTGGCGAAATGCAGCAGGGTGGCTTGTGGAGTGGAACTTCGTCGGTGCAAGAGGGTTACTGCAACGGTCAGGGTCCGGG
>CAYFNP010000272.1:0-2514 GCA_964344425.1 uncultured Bifidobacterium sp.
ACGACAGCCGTTCGCATGGTTCCCGTGGGAACGGTGGTCGGCGCGCCCGTGTACTTCGTCGGTGCGTCATTCGCCCTCAGTGTCGAAGGCAAGCGAGAACTTGCTTCGATTGCAGCCCAGGTCAAGCGCGACGGAGGCATCGTCAACGTCACCGGTTACGCCCGCAAGAGCCCCGATACCTCGGACGCGTTCATCAAGAAAGTCTCGGAACAACGCGCCCTCGTCGTGGCGAACTACCTCGCAACCCTCGGAGTCCAGCAGTGGATCCGTTGGCAGGGCGTCGGTGCACCGACCACGACAACCGGATCCGACGCCGACCGTCGCGTGGTCGTGTCGCTCACCCCGTACGACTGACCGACCCGCGCTTCCAGCGCGACAGGCTGAGCACGTACAACAACCCGGCGCCAACCATCACCGTGGCGAACGACGCACGGATGTTCGACACCTCGGCGATCGAACCGACGACGACCGACGTCGCGAGAAACGACCCGCGCTGGGCAAGCATCAGAACCGCGAGCCCTGCCCCCGGTTCGTTCTCCTTGGCATTCGCCGCGAGCAGGTAAACCTGCGGGAACAGCACCGAAACGCCCAGACCCCACAGCCCGAATCCGACCAAGGCCACGACGATGCCGGGGGCTGCGATGGTCAAACCCATGCCGCCAAAGCACACCCAGATGGCCCACCACATGGTGGTGCGTCCGCCGACACGGTCGACCAGGCGGTCGCCCAACAGTCGGCCGAGCAACATGCAAGCGGCGAACGTAACCGGCCCCGCCCCCTTCACGGCACCGGCGTCGAAAAGGTCGCGCAGTGCGATCGCGCTCCATTCGTTGGGGGTGACCTCGATGAATGCGACCGCCACGGCGATGAGCGCGATGAAGATGACGCCGATTCGTGGAACCCGCTCGGCGTGCGACTCGTGCGGAACGACGGGTGCACCTTGACCCTCGGACAGCACGCGCAGAACAACGTTGATCGTCACGACGAGGACGCACGAGACGATCGTCAGGTGAACGCCAAGGCCGAGGTCGATCGCCGACGCGCCCCACCCCAACAGACCACCCGTCACGAACCCAAGGCTCCACATCGCATGGACGCGTTGCATGATCGAGTTCGCGAGGCGTGCCTGAATGTCGGCGGCCTCGGCGTTCATCGACGAGTCATTGACGACGTCGAGAAATCCGGTGATGGTCAGCACCAGCAGAAGGCTCCAAACTGTCGGTACCACTGCAACGAACGGAAACGCGATGGCAAGCCCCGTTGCCCCGAACCGAAGTGCCCGCAGGGTCGACATGCGCTGCAGAATCCGTCTGATCGCAAGAGCGCCGAGTAGGCCACCGAGTCCACCGCCCAGCAGCGCGATACCAAGGCCGCCGTTGCCCACCCCAAGGCGGTCTCGAACCTCGTCAACCCGCGGCAGCCAGTTCGAAAAAACCGCGCCGTTGACGTAGAAGAGAACCCCGACTGCGATGGTTTGGCGGCGCTGCGCGGTCACCTGCGCGCCGCCACGACGCGCGCCCGACGCGCGGCCTCGGTGGCAACTTCCTCGCGTTGACGATCGGCGTCCCAGCCCAGCAACGGTCCGGCTAGCGCGGCGACGGTGCCCAGTACGTCGGCCGCAACGGGTCGAACGGTTCCGAGGATCAGACGCCGGTCGACAATGTCGGAAAGTGTGCGCGCCCCCTCGTGGGACACCGCGTACACCACTTGTGCGGCGACCTCGTCCGATGGCAGCGCCGCAGCGAGTTCGGGTGATTGGCGAACCAGGTGCAGGATCTCGACATATTCGGTGCCGTAGAGACGCGCCACGAGTTCGGCCGACCGAGTCGACAGGCCGGCCTCGACCAGTTCCCTGCCCGCATCGGCGAGGAACGGACCCGCATCTCGAGCCCACGCGAACGTGCCGGCCGCCGCAGCGCGGCGCGAGTCGACGCGCAGTTGGCGCACTCCGCGCAGTTCGTGCTTGAAGAGTTCGTCGACCATTTCCTCGGCGGTCGCGCGCGCGGTGGTCCACTTTCCACCCCCGATGGTCCACACGTTGTCGATACCACGATCGACGTGGTGGTACAGCTCGTGGCGACGGCTGGCCGTGTAGGTGCCCTCGGAACCCGGCGCCTTGATCAGTGGCCGCACGCCGACGGTGGTGAGTTCCACGTCGTCCTCGGTGAGGGCACGCTCGCTGCCGCCCATCGTCGAGTTGACGGTGTCGAGAATGGAACGTACGTCGTCGGCGTCGGCGCGGATCTCGTCGCTTTCGGTCGGCGTGTCGGTGGGGCCGATGAACGACTTCCCCATCCACGGCGAGACGATGACATGACGTCCCGACTTTGCGCGCGCGAAGACTGCGTCGCGCACCGCACCACCACCGAGGGGCCGGGTCAAGATGTGCACGCCCTTCGATCGGTCGACGCCGACTCCCGCATCGCGGCCGAGGGTCGCGAGCACCCTGTCGATCCACGGTCCCGCCGCGTTGACCACCACACTCGCCCTCACGTCGAACGATCCGCCGCCGAT
>CAYFNP010000273.1:0-2495 GCA_964344425.1 uncultured Bifidobacterium sp.
ATCTCGACCGCATCGAAGCTGCGCGACTTCATCGTGATGACGTGTGCACCACCCACCTGGGGCATCATTGCGCCGATCCAGATTCCGGTGCCGTGCATCAGGGGACAGCTGGGCATGGACACCACACCGGTACCTGCCTCGACGCCGGCCTTCACGGTTGCCGGAAGTTCGTCGACGCTTGCAGGCGGAGTGAGACCGACCAGCGGCAGGCCGCCGGTGATGAAGCCCTGGGCCATCGGGCCCATCTTGTACATCACACCCTTCGGCATGCCGGTGGTGCCACCGGTGTACAGCATGTAGGTGTCGTCCTCGCTGCGCGTGATCCGCTTCATCGGCGAATGGCCCGCGATGACCGATTCGTAGGCGTGCGCCTTGGCGACGTGGTGATCGTTCGAGTCCGACACTTCGACGACGAGTTTCAATTTCGGCAGACGGTCGATCACGCGGGCGACGCGGTCGCCGAGCGACGAGTGGAAGAACAACGCTTCGGCATCGGAGTTGTCGAGCAGGTACCAGAGTTCCTCGTCGAGGTAGCGGTAGTTGACGTTCACGGGCACGCCGCGGAACTTGAACGCCGCGAAGTGCGCCTCGAGGTATTCGTTGCTGTTGTACAGGTACAGGCCGACCTTGCTGTCCGCGCCGAGGCCGACCTCGACCATCGCCTGGGCGAGCCGCGACGCGCGGTCGTCGTACTGGCTCCAGGTACGGGTGACGGTGTCGTGGGTCAGGGCGGGGGAGTCACCGATGACGTCGGCGATGGACTCCCAGAGCGTTGCGAACTGTCGTTCCATGCGCGAGGAAGTTAGTTGACATTTGTCACAACGCGAAAGTGCTGGTCAGAAAATTTTCGTAACGAAACATCGAGTTGTTTGACACTTGCAATCATCGGCGTCGAGAGCAGGAGATGGCGCGCCAACCGACCCTTCGCTGCCTTTGCATCGTGGCCGCCTGCCTTGCCCGTCGGCGTCATCAGATCGACTCGTACATGTGCGCCGACGACCGACGTGTCGGCCGTGTAGGACGCGCGGTGCTCCGCCGGCAACAAGTCGACAACGATGCAGCCCCGCGCGTAGTGGTTGATCGCGTCGCTCACCGCGTCGTGCCACCACTTCGCCATCGTCCCGCCGAATCCGCTCGGCCGGGCGCCCATCTTCAGTCGGTAGTCGGGCACCGGGTCGGCTGCAGTGACGACGCCCATCAGCCCGCTCGGCACGAGGATCCGCGGTAGGGCGCGGGTGCGCTGCGTTGCGGTCATGCCGGCGAGGTCGAGGTGGTCCCAGACAACGCCCGTGTAACGCTGCGCCGCCGGAAGAGTCGGTGAACCGACCAGTGCTGCGTTACCGGTGCGGGCCCGTTCCAGGTGGCGGCCCGAGACCCCCAGCAGTGCCGCAGACCCGCCGTTCATTCGGCACAAGGCCGCTGCGACCCGGGCGCGTCGCTCGCCGAGCGCCGCGCCGAAGGTCCCCGTTGCAGGGTTCCACTTCGTGCGCGCGGTCCCGCCGTCGGCCTTGCCCTCGGACGGGGGGAGAAGGATCACGAAGTTGAGACGCATTGGCGCATTTTGTCTCAGATTCGTTAGTCTGACCTCATCAGATGTGACCGTTGACGCACGGTCCGACGACAACTGGACGAATCCCCCATGACCTACCTCGACGACAAATCGATTTACGGACCGGTGACCGACTGGGCGACCGACTTCGATCACGCAGACCCCGAATACAACAAGAACGCGCATGCGATCTGGGACCAACTGCGCGGCACGTGTCCCGTCGCGCACACCGATCGTTACCGCGGCACGTGGCTGCCGACCACGCACGAGTTCGTCCATGAGATCGCGTACGACACCGACCACTTCACCAGCCGCGGTGTCGTCGTTGCGACCGTGAAGCCGAGCGACAATCCCGACGCACCTCCCGCGCCGATCGGTGGTGCGCCGCCCATCACGTCGGACCCGCCGTTCCATCAGCACGCGCGCAAGATCCTTCTTCCTGCGTTCGCTCCTCCCGTCATCAACGAGTGGGAACCCGAAGTGCGCAGGCTGTGTCGCGATCTCATCGCGAACATGGGCACCAACGATGTCGTCGATGCCGCCGTGCAGTACGCACAGCACATTCCGGTCAACGTCATCGCCCGCATGCTCGGCTTTCCGCCCGAAGACGGCGAACTGTTCCGTGGATTCGTGCACAACGTGCTCGAGGCGATCAACCTTGCTCCCGGCGCGCGCATCGAGGCCTTCCAGGAACTCGATGCCTATATCTCGAAGCAGGTGCAGGATCACATCGACAACCCGCGCGACGACCTCACGAACTTCCTTCTCAACGCGAAGATCTTCGACAACCCGCTGACACCGCAGCACGTGGGCGGCACGATCATCCTCTTGCTGATCGCGGGTATCGACACCACGTGGAGCGCCATCGGTTCCAGTATCTGGCACCTCGCCACGAACCCGGTCGACCGTCGTCGCCTCGTCGACAATCCGCAGCTCATGCCGATGG
>CAYFNP010000274.1:0-2489 GCA_964344425.1 uncultured Bifidobacterium sp.
GTCCGCCGGGTCGAGAAGGGCCTTCGCCAACATCTCCTCGGAAGTCGTCGCATGCACGCCTCTCAACTGATCGGTCTCATGCAACTGACGCACCACCCGAGCGAAGCGATCACGGCCGTCCACTTCCGGTCGGACGATCAATTGAACACGACTGCGCTGAGCTCGCAGGGCCTTGTCAATCGTGGCCAGCAAAGTCGAAGAATTTGAATCGCTCACTCCGCCAATACCCTCGGTGCTTGCATTCGAAACCGGAACGAGCGTCAGCCACCGCACTCCTTCTGGCTCGACCGCGTTGATCAAATCGGACAAGCGTCGGTTCCATTGCCCTTGGTCGAACCCGCGCCAGTCGTCGAGCGTTCCCGCGGCAACAACGACGTGGGCAAGGGGTTCATCGCCGACGGAGGGTGTCCCGAGCGCGCGGCGCAGGCGAGTCTTCACTCGCTCTTTCAGCCGCCTTGTGAGCCGTGTCACCACTCCGTCATCTTGTCACGGGGGCCGCCGCGGACGTGGCCCACCTGCGATAGGAAACCACGCATCGGTAGTGTGTCGCCATGCCAATAACCGATGCGAACGGGCGCAAATTGCACGTTGCCTGCATCATGGACGGCAACGGCCGCTGGGCCCGGCGTCGCGGTCTGCCGCGAACAGCGGGCCACACCGCAGGCGAAGAAGCTCTCGCGACGGTGACACGTGCCGCGGCCGCACGCGACATCGGTTGGTTGACAGTCTTCGGATTCAGCACCGAGAACTGGATCCGACCGCGCGCCGAGGTCAAGCACATTCTCTCGATGCACAAGCGCCTCTTCGGTCGCGTCGACGAACTGAACGAAAACAACGTCCGCGTCAACTGGATCGGACGACGGTTCGATGAACCCGGCAGTCGGACCCCCGCATTCGTGCAGCGCGCCATCAATCGCGCAATCGAGGACACGTCGCACAACACCGGAATGGTGCTGACAGTCGCCTTCGACTACGGCAGCCGCGCCGAACTCACGCGTGCAGCCCAACTTGCGGGTGCCGGATCCGACATCGCACGTTGTCTCTATGACCCCACGTTGCCCGACGTCGACCTACTCGTTCGTACGTCCGGCGAAAGTCGAATCTCGAATTTTCTTCTCTGGCAGATCAACGGAGCCAAGGTCTATTTCACTGAAAAGACGTGGCCCGACATGACGGGCGAAGAACTCGACCGAGCGCTTGCGCTCGTGCGGTGACGCACACACTCCACACATGACCCGCAGCGACGATTCAACCGACGATCCCGCGACGCCGGCCGGTCGCCACATCACGCGCACCGAGGTTGCCCAGGCCCTTCACAACGTCACCAACGGATTGTCGAGTCCCGAAGACCGTCCCGGACAGGTCGAGATGGCCCTTGCCGTCGCGAGCGCAATCAACGACGAACGGCGTCTGATTGTCCAGGCCGGTACGGGCACCGGCAAGACGCTCGCCTATCTGATTCCTGCGATCCTTTCGGGAAAACGGACCATCCTCTCCACGGCAACAAAGACACTGCAGGACCAACTCGCGATGAGCGACCTTCCGCTGCTCGAGGCAACCCTTCCACAACCGTTTTCCTGGGCCGTCCTGAAGGGGCGCAGCAACTACGTGTGCATGCAGCGCGTCTCCGAAGTCACGAACAACGTTCAGCTCGAACTTGACGATATGGGTACTTCCTCGCGGCGCGAGGTCGAAGAACTCGCCCGTTGGGCGCTCACAACCTCGACCGGTGACATTGCGGACCTCGACTGGCAGCCGTCCGCCAGGGCCTGGCAATCGGTCAGCGTCGGCAGCGACGAGTGTCCTGGTGCGGCGCGGTGCGAATCTGGCTCCGGGTGCTTCGCCGAGGCCGCGCGCCGCAAAGCTGCGATGGCCGACATCATCGTGGTCAACACCCATCTCTACGGCATGAACGTCGCCGCCGGCGGAGCGATCCTTCCCGAGCACGACGTTCTCATTTTCGACGAAGCGCACCAACTCGAGGACACTCTCACCGCAACCGTCGGAGTCGCACTATCTGCAACGCGCATCACCAGCCTCGCTTCCGCAGTGAGACGAGTCGTGGCCGAAGAGACGCTGACGAAGCGCCTGCACGATCTCGCGGACTCGCTGACCGCAGTCCTCGCACCGAATGTCGAGACACGTCTCGGAGTGCCGCTGGACAGCGGCATCGGTGATCTGTTGGCCGAGATCCGGCTCGTCGTCAACGACTGCCTCGACGCCCTGCGCGCGGTTCCCACGGACGTCGAGTCGGTGAAGCAGAAGACGCTCCGCGCCCAAACAATGGCTGGACGTCTTGCCGAGCAAATCGACGGGGCGCTGCGCACCGACGCCACGCGCGTGCCCTACGTGACCGGAACCAAGGAACGGCCCGAACTTGTCGTGGCCCCGCTCGACGTCGGGCCGACGCTCGCAGAGCAAGCCTGGCCGGGACGGGCCGTCATCCTCACCAGCGCCACGATTCCGCTGTCGATGCCGGCACGCGTCGG
>CAYFNP010000275.1:0-2481 GCA_964344425.1 uncultured Bifidobacterium sp.
GGCGGTGCCGAGAACATTCGAGACCTTGACGGTGACGTCGAAGTCGGTGGCCGCCGTCGTCAACATCGACGTCAGCCCAGGGGGCCTGCCCGGAATCGTCAGCGTCTCCTACCGCAAGGTCGGAGACCGCGGAGCCTGGAGCGTCGTCCGGCGCGACGTCGCGGGTGAAGAGACAACCCGTCTCGACGTCCCGATCGACAGACTCGCACCGGCCACCGACTTCGACGTGACCGTCAAGGTCTCGAATGTTCTCGGCACCGCCGAGATGACGGGCATCCGTTTCACGACACTCGGTGGAGCGCCACTCATCGACAATGCCGAGGCCATCGACGTCGCCGACACCACCGTCACCCTTCGTGGCACCGTCGACTCGAACGACTTCGCGACACGCGTCGTTCTCCAAATCGACACCTCCGATGCGTTCACGAATCCCGACGAGTGGTTCGCCGGCAGCCTGGTCGCGGGCTCCTCGACACGTATCTCGCTCGACGTCAGCGAACTCATCGACTCGACCACTTATTTTGCGCGGCTCGTTGCGACCAACTCGCGAGGCTCGACCATCGGGTCGGTGGTCACCTTCACCACCTCCACGCCAGTCGGGAAACTGCTGAAACGCCGCACGAACCCGGTGGACCCGGTGCCGGTCGTCGAACCCACGCCAATCGTCGACAGTCCGGTCACCGATACACCGATCAGCGTGTCGAACGTGCCGAAATCGACGAACCCAAAGGCCGGCAAGGTCACGACATCATCCGCGAAGGGTACGAAGGCGAAAGCGCCGAAGAAGCGCCGTGGCCTGATTCGCTAGACGCCGAAGGCGTCGACGAATGCGTCGAGCACGTTGCGGTCGCCCAAGACCTCGGCGCCGGCGTCAATCGCCTCGTCGAGCGTGATGCGTCGCCACAGCGCCAGCAACAACAACTGCGACGGCCCGCGGAACGCCACATCACCCTTGCCGTGTTCCCGGGTGACGGCCACCTTCGCGCCGTCTTGTTTCAGCATCCACTCACCGTCGGTGTCGGTGCAGTGCAGGTGCACGCTGCCCGTCAACGAGAGACGCTCGCCCATCCACGGCGCGAACACCGCGAACTTCTCATCGATGCCGTCGGCGCACATCACCTCGTCAGCCGACGAAACCTGACCGCCGGCAAGTTCGGCGTCGAATCGGTGGACCAGCACCTCGTGAGCCATGCGGCGTTTCACCCACGAGGCCGGCTGCGGACCGACGAACGACCAAACGGTTGCATCGTCGGCGGTGTTCTCGAGCAAGCGTTCGAGCTGAGACGCTCCGCTGCGAAACAGGGCGACCAGTTCCTCGACGTCGTCGGGGCGTTCGGTCCGTGGCAAATCCTTCGGCGTTGCTGCGTCGGTGGTGATCATTCCGTGGAACATGCGCTGCACCTTGCACATGTGGAAGACGAGTTCCGCGACGTCCCAGCCCGGACACGCCGGCACGCTTGATCCCCACCCCGACGCACGCGCCGCGTCGATGAACTTCGCGTTCTCGTCGACCAGCACATGCAGGTGATTGCGGCCGCGGAGTTCGAGATACGACTCGGTCATCGCTGCTACTTCACGAGCGAGGAGAGCTCGCGCCACTCGGCTGTCGGCAGGGCCTTGGCATCGTGCATCAGCACCTGCACGCACACGTGGTCGGCGCCGGCATCGTGGTGTTGCTTGATGCGCGCGGCGATCTTGTCGAGCGTTCCCCAGCACACGATCTCGTCGACCAATCGGTCGGACTGGTTCGTGATCTCGTCCTGCGAAAAGCCGAGTCGAATGAGGTTGTTCGCGTAGTTCGGAAGACGCGTGTACACCGACATGTTCTTGCGGGCGGTCTCGCGTGCCTTGTCGGGGTCGGTCTCGAAAATGACCATCTGCTCGGGCGCGAGCAGTTTGTCGGGGCCGAGGATTGTGCGTGCCTCTGCGGTGTGCTCGGGCGTCGTGAAATAGGGATGCGCTCCGGACGTGCGCTCGCGAGCCAGTTCGAGCATCTTCGGGCCGAGCGCGGCGAGCACCCGATACGTCGGCCCGCTCGGCGCCACGGCGAAGTACGGCACCGCGTCCATGTTGTCGAGGTATTCGACCATCGTCGAGTACGGCTTTTCGTAGGGTGACTTGTGCAGTTTCGTGACCATGTGGCCGTGGCTCACGCCCATACCGAGGACGAACCGCTCGGGATACGCCTCGGACAGCGCTTTCCACCCCGCTTGCATCGCCATTGCCGTGCGCGCGGCGATGCTGGCGATTCCCGTCGCCGCCTTCAACCGGTTGGTCGCCGACAGGATCATCATTGCGTTGACGAACGGCTCGCGGCCAACGGTTTCGGGGTACCACAACGTGCCGAAACCCAGCCCTTCGATTTCCTGGACGACGTCGCGCACCTTTGCTCCCGGCACTCCGTCGAGTGATCCGCTCCACAGGCCGATGCGGCCGAGGTCGGGTTTCGGAAAGGACGTGGGGGACTTGGCGTCGGTCATG
>CAYFNP010000276.1:0-2476 GCA_964344425.1 uncultured Bifidobacterium sp.
TCGGCGGGCGTACGTGAGACGAGGATGTATTTGACGAGGAAGTCGACCCGCATGTCGCGCAGATGGTCGACGGGTGTGCCCAACCATTCGTCGGCAACGCGTCGCCCCTGTGCCGTTGCGGTGAGTTGCCACTTCAACTGACCGCGCGACCCGAGCGACTCGCTCGAGGTGACGAGACCGAGCTGCTCGAGGGACTTGATCGCGCGGTAGACGACGGGGCGACTGAGCGTGAGTACCGGCCCGAGTTCACCGGTCGGCTCGAAGTACCGCGCGACGTCGTAGCCGTGGCCGACGCCCCGGGTGATCAGCACGAGACAGGCACCGCCAACGACGTCAATCTCGTCCCCCGACACCTTTGTTTGTGTGCGTCCCGCCATGAGTTGACTGTAGTACGTCTTGGACTACTGGATAGTCACAATTGACTCCATAGCCTGCTAGCCGTGCGGTTGGCCTCTTTCTTACGACTCGTTGTCTCGATGGCCGCGGCGTTGTCGGTCGCCGTCGTAACGGAAGTGGCGCATGCCGCGGGCTACGCAACGACGCCGACCGTGACCTGGCTCGCGAGTGCGGTTCCGACCGCATCCTCGGTCGACCTTGCGCGGGTGGTTGCCACCGATTCACCGGGTCGACGTACGTGGGCTGCCACCGGGCCGTGTTCGGTCAAGTCGAACGCGCTGACGACGCGCAAGGCGACGGGCACCTGTCGGCTCGAACTGCGCATTGCCCCGACCGCACGGTTCGCTGCCGTTGTGGTGACGTCGAACGTTCAGGTTCGCAAACGGGTCGAGTTGAACGTTCACGTTGCAGCTTCGTTGACGCGCGTCGTCACCGACCTCGGCGCCGCGTTCAGTGCCCGATTTCTCAACGTGTCGATGAAGTTCAACTTCGCCGGAAGTTCGACGCTTGCAACACAGATCCAGAACGGCGCACCGGCCGACGTCGTGGCGATGGCCGACGACACCAGCATGGACAAACTCGTCGCATCCGGCGACGTGAAACGCGCGGACGTCGCGACGCTCGCCTACAACGAGTTGGCGATCCTCGTGCCGCGCGGGAACCCCGCCAAGATCGGCTCGTTGTCCGACCTCACCCGATCGGGGCTTCGGGTCGTCATGTGCGACGTCGCGCAACCGTGCGGCAAGTACGCAGCGACCGCTCTGTCGAAAGCAGGCGTCCCGCTGAACCCGGCGAGTCGCGAAGCGAGTGCATCGGGAGTTGTGTCTCGAGTTGCGACCGGCGAAGCCGACGCGGGCATCGCCTATGTGACCGACGGACTGGTGTCGGGTGACAAGGTCGACGCCGTTCGGATTCCCGCCGAAGCGAACGTTCAGGCGACGTATCCGTTGGCGCGGGTCGCAGACCCGTCATCGGGTGATGCTGCGCTCGTCGCGACGTTCGTTGCATTCGCGCGCGGTCCGGTCGGCGACGACCTGCTGCGACGTGCGGGGTTCATCGTCCCGTGACGCGTCGCCTGTCGTCCCCGCGCGGCCTCGCCGTGCTCACCGTTCCCGCGGTTGCTGTCGTGGTTGTTCCGGTGGTCGCCATCGTGTGGCGAACGCCGTGGTCGAACTTCTGGGCGTCGGTGTCGAACGACGCGTCGCGCACGGCACTTGTCCTGTCACTGCGCACGTCGCTCGTCACCGCCCTGCTCGCGCTCGTGTTCGGCACCCCGCTTGCGTGGTTTCTCGCGACGGCGCGCTTCAGGGGTCGCGCATTCCTGCGATCGCTCGTCGTGCTGCCGATGGTTCTGCCGCCGGTGATCGGTGGCGTCGCACTCCTCTTCGCATTCGGCCGACGCGGCCTGCTCGGTGGCCCACTCGACGAGATTTTCGGGGTTCGTCTCGCCTTCACGGAAACCGCGACGGTTCTCGCTCAGTTCTTCGTGGCCGCCCCGTTCTTCGTCGTCGTGATGGAGGCCGCATTCGAACAACTCGACCCGCGCCTCGTCGCCACGGCGCGCACGTTCGGGGCCGGCCCGTGGCGCACGTTTCTCACCGTCACCCTTCCGCTCGTTGCCCCGGCACTCGTCGCGGGGATGGTGCTCACATGGGCACGCGCGCTCGGTGAGTTCGGCGCCACCATCACCTTCGCCGGCAACACCCCGGGCAGAACCCAAACGGTGCCGCTTGCCGTGTACAGCGCGCTCGAATCGGGAAGCGACGGCGCACTCACCCTGTCGGTGCTGATGGTGGCACTTTCGGTCACCGTTCTCGTCGCCCTGCGCAGCAGATGGGTCGGCGCGTTCAGGAGCACTGGCGCATGAGCCTGATTGCCCGGTTCACGGTCGAGCGTGAAAGCTTCTCGCTCGACGTCGATCTCGAGGTCCCGTCACGTTCCGTGCTCGGCGTGATCGGCGACAACGGATCGGGGAAGTCGACCGCGCTCGATGTCATCGCGGGTCTCCTGCCGTGCACCACCGGCTCGGTCGTCCTCGACGACTCGGTTCTCGACGAGGCCACAACGGGTGTGTTCGTGC
>CAYFNP010000277.1:0-2464 GCA_964344425.1 uncultured Bifidobacterium sp.
GTCTGTTCGGTGACGGTGACGTCGGTTGGTAGCGCGGGAGGCACGACTTCTGCGGCGAAGAGCGACCGCAGCCAGGATTCGACGCCGTTCTGAATTGCGGGAAACGTCTCGGTAACGGGTCGTGCGGGCTTGATGCAGCCGTCTTCGCCGAGCGCGCGCATCTGTGGCTGCATCTCGAGCAGCTTCTCGAGACCCGACGCCATGGCGACGCCGATGATGCCGAGACCGTTGCCGAAGGTGCACAGGTCGTCGAAGCCGTTGTGTCCGACGCCTTCGATGTTCCAGTAGACCGAAGGCGACGGCGCGGCTTTGAATGCGGCTTCGGTGCGGGTTGCGGGCACGACGGCGTCGACCGAACCGGCCATGAAGAACGACGGCTTGTCGGGAAGTTTGCCGCTCTTTTCAGCAGGCCCGAGCAACCCGGACGCAAGCGAAACGTAACCGTCGATCCGTTCGTCCTCAGCGGCGGCGAGCACGGTTCCACCGCCCGCCGAATGGCCGATCGCGGCGACCTTCGAAGCATCGACGTGGTCGGCGAAAATTTCCGTGTCGTTCACGAGGTAGTCGAGTGATTCGAGGAGGTGAACCTGCGGGTCGTCGGTCTCGAACGACCCGCCTGTGAGAGCTGCACCGAGGTCACGCGACGGGTGGTCGGGCGAGATGACGACCATCCCGCGCGAAGCCAGATAGGCGGTGAGAAAGGTGCTCTGCGTGCGGAAGCCACCGAATCCGTGGCTGAACAGAACGACGGGAAACTTGCCATCGGCGGGCTTGGCATCGCGCGATGCGGCGTAGGTGTATGTGGACGGCGCGTCACCGGTCAACATTGTCTGGACGACGAAGGGGGTGAAGGTCTTGACGTCGTACGTCTCGGTCCCTTTGGTGCCTTCCACGGCCGGATACCAGACCTCGGCCTGGATGAAGTCGTTCACCTGCACGGTGGCGACGCCGACCGGATACTCGACTGCCGGCGCCGACTCGTTGTCTGTGGCCTCGGCTGACTTCTCGTCCGACCCGTCGGAGCCGCACCCTGCAAGAAGTACGACGGCTGAGAGTCCAACAAGAGCGCGATTGAGTCGATTTCCCATGGCTTTTCTCTAGTCGCCTCGCGAGACATTCGCACAACCCTCCCCCAAGGCTGGTCTACGGTCGGGACATGACAAAGCAGTTCTTTCGGGCCCGACGCGCGCCGGCCGTGCTCTTCGGGATCCTCTTCGTGTTGTTCGGACTGTTCCTTTCGATCTCGATGCCGACGTGGCTGTCGGTCGGTCGTGGCAATCCAGCCGGAACCACGATCAAGGCCTTGACCAGAGACAAGGCGTTCCGCGATGAAGCGGCGCGCTTCTTCATCGAGAAGCTGACCGAGAACGCGTCCAGCGAAGACCTGGCGAAATACGACGAATTGCGGCCAACAATTTCCGGAAAACTCGACGAGCTCGCCGCGAACAAGGAGTTCATGGCGAAGGTTGATGCGATCTCGGGGGACATCTACGACTTCTTCGTCGAACAGCCCGACCAGACGCGTGTCGTCGATGCAAAGGCGGTCGTCAGCCAGGTCGTCGATGCGCTCGCCGAGGTGGACCCGCAGTTCAAGGGCCTCAGCAAGGACGTGAACGACTGGGAGGGCCTCAAGCTCGAACCCGTCAAGGACGGACCCGATGTCAAGGCGATCAAGAACGGTCTGACAAACGTCTTCTGGGCGTCGCTCGCGCTGACGGTCATCTTCGCGTTGCTGTATCTCCGCTGGTCGCGCTCGAAGAAGGGCGCGTTGCTGTTCCTCGGAATCAGCGTCCTCATCCTCGGCATCATCGATGTCGTCGTCTCGAGTGGTGTTCGTTCGGTTGCAGAGTCGGCCGTCGACAGCAAGGACAAACTCGCCGCGGTCGCAGTGCCGGTCGCAGCGGATTCTTTGCTGAAGCCGTTCAGAACGATCGGCATCGTCTGGATCGTTCTCGGCGTCGCGTCGATCGTCACCGGCATCGTCCTCGCCCGTCGCGCCAAGCACGCATCACCGCAATCGGCTGATACGCCTGCAAGCCCTGCCGACGCGACGTCAGGCGCCGCGGACGCGAACGACTGAGTAACCATCGTTCACCCGTTGCCGGGGCCAGAAACCCTCGGGCCACGGCACGCGACGTTGCGGAGCGGGTGTCACCGACCACGACCACAACGACGGATCGGTGATCGCGCGCATCTGGGCATCGGTGAGCTTGCCCAGTTCGTAGGCAACATAAGAGTCGACGAACAGACCGCCGCCGATGTAGACGCCGACGTGCCCGTCGGCCTTCTGGTTCGTGTCCCACCAGATGAACGCGGCGCGTGATCCAAGGTCGTCGCTTTTCGACGGCAAGCCGGTCTTCTCGTCGCGCGCGAACAAGAGACGTCGGCGACGCAGCGCCTCGGCAAAGTGGCCCGCACTGTGGGGGGCCGACTGCCCGACGACGCGTTCCTTGTGCGCGGGCCG
>CAYFNP010000278.1:0-2463 GCA_964344425.1 uncultured Bifidobacterium sp.
GCCCACGTACTGCGTCGTCAGCCCCACCGAACGTGAATCAAGCCGGACGCTGTAGTTCGAGTACGGCAGATACCA
Source organism: uncultured Bifidobacterium sp. (assembly GCA_964344425.1). Taxonomy (GTDB): domain Bacteria; phylum Actinomycetota; class Acidimicrobiia; order Acidimicrobiales; family Ilumatobacteraceae; genus F1-20-MAGs119. The sequence goes on from CAYFNP010000278.1 coordinate 76, forward strand.
CTGCGTCCCGAGTGGTGTCGATACCTTGGTATCCCCGAATGCCGCATCGACGGTCTGCGCCCGCAGTGACACCACGGGGTTCAGGAAGCGCGTCGCGACGACCCGCTTGCCATCGAGGGGCATCGGCTTGTTGATCATCTCGTCCATTCGGGTGTAGGTGTGCGGGCCGTCTTTCAACATCTCCGTCACCTCCGACGTTCGTGAACTGTCGTAGCTTGCGTCGAACTGGAACGTCGGGGCCTGTACCGGCTCTCCGTTCTGCCCGAGCGATGCAAGGCTGAATATCCACTTGCGCCGCAACCAATTGGCATTGCGAATCACCGCATGAACACCGGACGGATCAACCGCCACGGCGGTCACCATCGGGGCCAGATCGTCGAGCACCGAGCGTTCGACGAGATCGACGACGAAGACCGAATCCGACGGCCCGCATCGCGGCCCGTCGAAGCAAATGCGAGTTTCGTAGCGTCCGTCAGCGAGGTTCGCCACGTTCCGGACCGTCAGGGACTTCCCCTCCATTGACACGTCGGCGATGAATGAATTGCGATCGATGGGAAGAATCTCATCATCACCCCATTCACCCACGTCGAGGTTCGTCGGCCCATAGGCCGCGGGTGACGTGGCCATCGAGATGATTCGATGCGTTTCCTCCTCGACGTCGTATCTGTTCGCAACATAATGGATGTTGATCTTGTCTCCGGGGGCCAGGCTCGCGTTCAGGATGCTGACCGACGGCTCGTCGGCGACGAACGCCCATGCAAACGTCGTCTTCGGGTCGACCACGACCGGGCCGTTCTTGACGGTGGGCTTGGCGAGAAAGAACTCGATTGCATCCGACGAAACACGCTCGCCGTCGACACCAAAGAATGAAGCGGTGCGAAGTGTCACCAGACCGATCCGGTCCGTAGCTCCGCTGAAACCGGGGTCGACCAGACGGAGATCGCTGAATTCATAGACGGCGTCGTCGGGTGTCACCGCATCGAACTGAATCCAACCCACGCCGTTCGCCCCGACACCCGGGTCCAGTTTTCCGTCGGGCGTGATGCCTGCGACGACGACCGACGGACCAGCGGGACCGTCTTCGGTCGAACGTGTCCCCGCAACCATCAAATGGATGAGACCGTCGCTGTCAACTGCTCGTAAACCGATGTCATTGATCATCGACATGGGAAAGTCGAGGGGCAGAGCTGTCAGGCCATTTGTGCCCAACTGTGTTGCGAGATTGCCCGTCTTCAAGTCGTAGAAGGCGATGAGACCCGAATCCTTCGGATGGTCATTGAAGTTGGGATAGTACGCGGCGAGAATTTCGCGCGACACCAGCGTCACCGCAGTCGGTTGCGACGACATCCCGTTGCCGACTCCGCCGGCGACGATGCTGACCACCCCATTTTTTCCGAAACCCGCGATCGGATAGCGGCTGACGTCGTCGCCCGACGTGTCGAAGCCTGCGACCTTGATGTAGGACTCGGCTTGACTGCCGACGGTTCGCAGCACGGTCGATACGACGAATGCATCGCGGTTGTTCACGACCTTCCTGCCATTGATCACTTCGGTGCGGGACCGACGAAAGATTCTCGTGTCGATCTGGGTGTTGATGAAGTCCCTGATCTTCATGTCGGTTATTCCCGTGCCGTCGGTACCCCAGCCCCCGACCCGTACATTGCCATCGCGGTCGCCTGTCGTGTCCGAACCTCCCGCGGCAGCAGCTGTTGTGTCGGCAGTTGCGCTGTCGGCCGTGGTCGAACCCGAGTCATCCCCGCACGAAGCAGCGAAGAGGGCGCCGGCCACCGCCAACGCGACCACAGCTCTCGTCCGCCTAGCTGCTCGCTGCGCCAACCCGACCACCCCGAATCAATTGAAACCCCGTTCACACTAGGGCTCGGCCACGACCCGTTTCGGTCGGCCACCCTGTCAGCACCCGACCTTGGTTAGCCTCGCCGCCATGTCGTCCGGGGGTTCGGTGAAAGGCAAGGCGTTCATCGCGGGCGCATTCGAACATCCCCTGCGAACGATCCCCGGCAAGACGATCGCCCAGGTACACGCCGAGGTCGCCGCGGGTGCACTGGCCGATGCGGGGCTCGGCTTCGACGACGTCGATGCCTACTTCTGTGCCGGCGACGCACCCGGCTTCGGTCCGCTGTCGATGGCCGAATACATGGGCATCGCGCCGTCGCACGTCGACTCAACCGAAACCGGCGGCTCGTCGTACCTGATCCACGTTCAACACGCCGCCGAGGCCATTGCTGCCGGACACTGTCGCGTCGCGCTGATCACTCTCGCCGGCCTTCCACGTTCATCGGGTGCCGGAATCGCCGGCGCCGGTCGCTTCGGCAACGCACCCGAAGTCGCCTTCGAGAACTACTTCGGCATGTCGATCGTCGCCGGTTA
>CAYFNP010000279.1:0-2461 GCA_964344425.1 uncultured Bifidobacterium sp.
CACCGGTGGAGTCGGCGAGGCGCGTCATCATCTCGAAGTTCGCAACGACCGCCGCTGCGTCGACCATGGCATCGACCCCCATTACTTCCACCAAGCGATCGCGTGTGGAAGAGAGCACGTCAGCGTCGGCCGCCGGCGACGTCGCCGCACGGGCGAACGCGACGAGTGCATCGGCAGTCGCGACGCCGACCGACAAAGTGGCGAGTTCCACCGCCACCCCGTATTCCTGCCCGCTCCAACTGAGCATGGCTGCGTGGGACGACGTTCAATAGTGACACTCGCGGCCGCGCGACACGTGCGTGGCGACGAGTTCCATTTCGACACGGGTCAGCGTTCCGCGCGACCACTTCGGGTCGACCATTTCTTCGTTCGGTATGTATTGCGCGTCGGCGAGACTCCACAGGTCTGCGTTCGACGCGGGCACCGCGGTCAATGCCTGCACCACCGCGGCCGAGGCATCGGCGGGTGCGGCGACCGGAACCCAGTTCAGTTGCGCATCGGCGAGCGCGGGAGGTGGCGTGCAACTGGCCGGAGCGTCGGTGACCGGTACGAGTTCGGTTGCATCGAGTCCGAGCGAGTGACGCAGCGACGACGTGGCCGCAACGACGCAGACGAGGCCGACGAGTTCCACGTACTCGAGCGCGCCGAGTTCGGCGATGATGCTTTCGTACCACGCACGGTCGATGGTCGATGCGTGACGGGCCATCCGCGCAACGGCGCGGTGTGCGGTCGCCGGCGCATCGTCAAGACCGCCCGGCGAGACGAATCCCTCGACCGCTTCGTTCGTTGCCCACGGCGGCAGCGGATCGGCCGCCCACATCGCGCGCACCGCGGTGTCGGCGAGCGCGCGTCGTGCACGCGCGGACCACCACGTGCCGGCCGACGACAGTGAGTCGCGCGTGGCGCGATGAACGTCGGCGAGGTCGCTGCGAAGTTGGATCACGATGCCGGGTTCGCGGCCTTGGTGAACTTCAGGTTCAACTTCAACGTGCCGAGCATGATGCCCGGTTGGTGCATCCAGTCGTTGCCATCGGCGTACTCGAGACTCCCGAGACGATCAAGCAACACTCCCCACGCAATCTGCTGTTCCACTCGCGACAGGTTGGCCCCGGGGCACACGCGCGGACCCGCGGAGAATGCGACGTGGCGCGTCACGCCTTCGCGGTCGAGGTCGAGGTCGAAAGGACACTCGAACTCTTCGGGGTCGACGTTCGCGGCGGCGAAGCGAAGGTGCAGCAACGACCCCGCGGGCACGTGGACTCCCTGGAACACTTCGTCCTGCGAGGTCATGCGCGTGGACAGTCCGTGTGTGGGCGAACGCAGTCGCATGCCTTCTTCGGTGAATGCGCGCACCTTGGTGCGGTCATTGCGCAGTGTCTCGAACATGCCGGGTCGTTCGCAGAGCAGTTGCGCCTGTTCTTCCAGCGCGTACTGCGTGGTTTCGAGCGCGCCGATGATCATGGCGTAGACGACGCCGGCAATTTCCAGGTCGGTGAGTTTGCGATCGAGTGCCTGGTAGTGGACGTCGCAGAGGAACGAGATCATGTCGTCCTGCGGGTTGGCGCGCTTGATGCGAACCTGCTCGTACACGTACTCCTGGAAACCCTGCAGACGGGCGATCATGTCCTTCGCCTGGTCGGGCGTGATCTCGTGTTTCAGGCCCGTGCCGTGCACGAACGGGATGACGACGGCGTTGCCCCACGCTTCGAGCTTCGGAATGTCCTCGAAGGGGAAACCGAGCACCGACGCGAACACGCGCTGCGGAAGCGGCCGCGCAAACTGGCGAACGAAGTCGACCTCGCCGTCGTCGATCCACTCGTCGACGAGATCGTTGGCGAGTTTGGTGATCATCTCGCGATGGCGCATCGCACCGGTACCGACCCACGGGTCCGTCAATTCCTTCCGGTGTTTGATGTACAGCTCTTGAGTGGGCCGCAACGACACCATCGAGGCCTGCATCAGGTTGTGATATAGCTCGTAGGTTTTCTCGGCCGTGAGGCCCTCGTTCGCATAGTCGGTGATGCGCTTCTGCGTCAGACTGGTGTAACGCTCGGTGTCCTTCACCACGCGCTGAATGTCGGCGTGCTTGGTGAGGACGTAGGCGTCGGTTCCGGGGGTCAGACCGCCTCCCGGGATGCGCAACACGGGTGCGTCGCGGTGGAGGATCTCGTACATCTCGTACCAGTGCTCGGCGGCACCCTCACCGAACAGATCGACGTCGTCGAGGTTGACCGGACACTTCATCGGACTCAACTCGTGGTTGATGTGCCGTGGATAGGTCTCGTTCCCCTTTGCCATCCGCTTTCACTCCCCTCGTGAACGTCGACCGAACGCACCCCAGTCGTATCAGATGGTCACCCGCGCAACGGGAGTTGCACGACCGAGGGTGGTGAAATACTAGGCGAATGACAAGTATCGAAACGTCGGTGCTGATCGTCGGCGGCGGGCCGGCTGGCCTGAC
>CAYFNP010000280.1:0-2444 GCA_964344425.1 uncultured Bifidobacterium sp.
CCCTTGAACTCGCCGACGGCGCGGCCGACGTCTTGGGTGACCGTGCCGGTCTTCGGGTTGGGCATGAGACCGCGTGGGCCGAGAACACGGCCGAGACGACCGACGAGCGGCATCAGGTCGGGCGTGGCGATCGCGAGATCGAAGTCCATGTTGCCCTTTTCGATTTCGGCGGCGAGGTCGTCGGCGCCGACGAGGTCCGCACCCGCGTCGCGCGCTTCCTGTGCGGCTTCGCCGGCGGCGAAGACTGCGATGCGAACGGTCTTGCCGGTGCCCGAGGGCAACGCGACAGTGCCGCGGATCATCTGGTCGGCCTTGCGCGGGTCGACGCCGAGACGCACGGCGACTTCGACGCTTTCGTCGAACTTCGCGGTTGCGATCTTCTTCACGATCTCGGCGGCCTCGATGGGCGTGTACAACGCCTCGCGGTCGTACGCCGCGACAGCGGTCTTGTACTTCTTGCCGGAGTTGGCGGTGAGTGCCATGTCATTCCTTTCGCTTGCCCCCGTGGTGGTGTCACCCGGAGAACATCTCCCTCATGTGGCGGCACTTGCCGGGCGAGGTCCTCCCGGTCGGCCGTATTCGAACTAGTTCGTCAGACGACCTTCAAGCCCATCGAGCGGGCGGTGCCGCGGACTTGCTGCTTTGCGGCCTCGAGGTCGTAGGCGTTGAGGTCGGGCATCTTGATCTTTGCGACCTCTTCGATGTCGGCTTCGGTGACCGAACCGGCGACTGCCTTGCCGGGAGTCGACGATGCCTTTTCGAGACCGGCCTTCTGGCGCAAAAGCACCGGTGTCGGCGGCGTCTTCAGGATGAAGGTGAACGAACGATCCTCGAAGATGCTGATCTCGACGGGGATGATGGTTCCGGCCTGGGCTTCGGTCGCGGCGTTGTACTGCTTGACGAAGTCCATGATGGCGATGCCGTGCGGTCCGAGCGCGGTACCCACGGGCGGTGCCGGGGTGGCCTTGCCGGCCGGAATCTGGATCTTCACGATCGCTGCGAGCTTTTTCTTTGCCATGGCTGTTCCTTGTGCGACTTTCTATCGACTGATCGGGCGTGCGACTACCTAGAGCTTCGCAACCTGGCTGAAGTCCATCTCGACGATGGTCTCGCGGCCGAAAATGTTGACGAGGACCTTCAACTTCATGTGATCGACGTTGATGTCGTCGATTGTTCCGGTGAAGTCGGCGAACGGGCCTTCCTTCACACGGACGCTCTCGCCCACCTCGTATTCGAGCTTGGGGGTCTTGCGCTTGGGCGCCGACTTGCCGTCGCCCTTTGCCGAGAGGAAGGTTTCGACCTCGCGACGCGAGAGCGGCGTGGGCTTCTGACCCTTGTGGCTCTGGCCGACGAAGCCGGTGACGCCGGGGGTGTTGCGGATGCAGAACCACGACTCGTCATCCATCTCGCAACGAACGAGCAGGTAGCCCGGGAACACCTTGCGCTGGACGATCTGCTTTTGGCCCTTTTTGAACTCGACCGCATCTTCCATGGGGATGACCACTTCGTAGATGCGGTCATCCATGTTCATCGACTGGATGCGCGTGTTGAGGTTGAGCTGGACCTTCTTTTCGTAGCCCGACTGCGTGTGCACGACGTACCACTGCCCGGGGCGCGCGTACGGGTTGTCGACTTCCTGTTCTTCTTCACCGTCGTCGGCATCGACGATTTCGTCGGTGGTCGTGAGATCGAACGTGGCCTCGGGCGCGTCGGTTTCCTGCTCGTCGGTGGACGAGCCCGAACCCATGTTGAGGAGGAAGTTGTCGCTCATGTGCGTCAGTCCTTGTACAACCAGTTGGCGAAGAATCCAAAGACGGCATCGAGACCGCCGACGATGGCAGTGAAGACGACGACCGTGGCGAGCACGATGATGGAGTAGCGGCGCACCTCGGGCCAGGTCGGCCAGGCGACCTTGCGCATTTCCTCGCGCACTTCCTTCACGTACGTGGCCGGACCCACCTTCGGCTCGTTCGGAGCCTTGGGTTGCGGACCACGGGCGTTGCGCACCGGAGCACCCTGATCGTTCAGGGCACCCATGCGCTTCAGCGCTCGCTTTTGCTCGCGGTTCAGGTCTTGACTGGACATCTCGTGTTTTCCGTTGATTCTCTTCTTGCAGGGCAGGAGGGACTCGAACCCCCGACCGTCGGTTTTGGAGACCGATGCTCTACCAACTGAGCTACTGCCCTTGGTGGGGAGCGGTCAGGCTACCAGCGGCCTAACGGGTCTCCTTGTGCACCGTGTGACGGCGGTCGCTGGAGCAGTATTTCTTCATCTCCAGACGCTCGCGGTCGTTGATCTTGGACTTCATGGTGATGTAGTTCCGCTCTTTGCACTCGGTGCATTCGAGCGTGATCTTCACCCTCTTGTCGCTCTTTGCCATGTCCCATTCCCCTACTTGATGATCTTCGTGACGCGGCCAGCACCCACCGTACGACCACCCTCAC
>CAYFNP010000281.1:0-2434 GCA_964344425.1 uncultured Bifidobacterium sp.
TCGGCAAGTGGCTGCAGAAGGAAGACCTTTATCCGGAACGCGCCGACAAGTTCATTTTCAAGATCGCACCCCTGGTGGTGTTGTCGAGCACGTTCCTGCTCGTCGCGGTCGTGCCGTTCGGTCCCGATGCGTGGTTCACCAACTTCGAGGCGGGGGTCTTCTACGCGCTCGCAGTCTCGTCGGTGTCGGTGCTCGGCATCCTGATCGCGGGCTGGTCCAGCGCGAACAAGTACTCGTTGCTCGGTGGCTTGCGCGCGGCGGGTCAGTTGATCGCCTACGAACTTCCGATGGTGCTTGCCGTCATCGGCGTCGTCATTCAGGCCGGAACGATGAACCTGCAGCAGATCGTCGTTGCACAGAACGCGGGTTCGATCTTCGGTTGGGACGGCCTCGGCAACCCGTACCTGCTCACCCAGTTCCTGGGATTCCTCATCTTCATGATCGCGGTGCAGGCCGAACTCACCCAGACGCCTTTCGACATGCCGATCGCCGAATCGGAACTCGTCTCGGGTTACATGACCGAGTACTCGGGTTTCCGTTTCCTCATCTTCTTCATCGGTGAATTCGCGACCGCGGGCGTGTTCGCGCTGATCGCGTCGGTGCTGTTCCTCGGTGGTTGGGGCGTGCCGTTCTCGTGGTTCGGATGGACCAGCGTCGACAGCATCGACAACTGGATGAACGTCGTCGGTCCGCTGATCATGTTCACGAAGATGATGTTGCTCGTCTTCCTCATCATGTGGGTCCGCTTCAGTTACCCACGTTTCCGCGAGGACCAGCTGCAGCGCTTCGCCTGGAAGGTTCTCATTCCGCTCTCGCTCGTCAACATCATGGCGACGTCGGTTCTGAAGGTGGCGTTCTAATGCCAAAGGTTCCCGGACTGTTCAAGGGACTCGGTGTCACGCTCGGCACGATGGTGGAAACCGTCACGAAAGGCGCGAACACAGTCCAGTATCCGCACGAGAAGGAAACGCCGCCGATCCGCGCGCGTGGTGTCATCGCGCTGCACGAGGGGAACTGCACCTCGTGCATGCTCTGTGCGCGCTCGTGTCCCGACTGGTGCATCTACATCGAGGGCCACAAGGAACTCGCCCCGCCGCGTCGCGCAGGTGGCAAGCCCCGCCAGGTGAACAAGCTCGACCGTTTCGACATCGACTACGCGCTCTGCATGTACTGCGGAATCTGCGTCGAGGTGTGCCCGTTCGACGCACTTTTCTGGAGTCCCGAATACGAGTACTCCGAGCCGCGCATCGCCGACTTGTTGCACGACAAGGCGAAGCTCGGTGAATGGATGGAGACGGTGCCCGAGGCACCCGAACTCGAAGCCGGTGCCGACAAGAAGGGCAAGAAATAGTGGTCGCCCAGAACATCGCCTTCGGCATCGTCGCCGCGATCATGGTGTGGGGCGCCCTGCGCGTCGTCACGGTGAACAACGTCGTGCACGCAGCGCTGTGGCTGGTGCTCGTGCTCGCCGGTGCTGCCGCGCAGTACGTCATCCTTGCCGCCGAATTCGTCGCGATCACCCAGGTGCTCGTCTACATCGGTGCCGTAATGGTGCTCTTCCTCTTCGGCACAATGCTCACCCGTGCGCGCATCGGTGCCGAACGAGAACTGAACAACAAGGGCTGGTGGATCGGTGTTCCCGCCGCGGGCCTGTTGTTGGGAGTCATCACCCTCGCGCTGGTGTCGGGGTTCGCCGACGAGAAGTTGCCGAAGGACGCGAAGATCGTGTCGACACAGGAAATCTCCGACCAGATCTTCGGGCCGTATCTGTTGCCGTTCTGGGCTCTTTCGTTCGTCCTTCTGGCCGCCGTCATCGGCGCCATCGTCCTGGCAAGGAAGGACTGACCGGTGCTCGTCAATCAGTTCCTCATTCTCGGCGCGGTGCTGTTCTGCATTGGTGTCTACGGCGTCATCGCTCGGCGCAACGCGGTCATGGTTCTCATGTCGATCGAGCTCATCCTCAACTCGGTCAATCTCAACCTGCTCGCCTTTGCGCTGCGCAACGGCAGCGTCGACGGCCACGTATTCGCCCTGTACATCATCGCGGTGGCCGCTGCCGAGGTCGGTGTCGGTCTCGCTCTCGTTCTTCTCGTCTACCGCAACCGCAGGTCGATTGGCCTCGATGAACTCTCCGAGATGAAGGGCTGATGATGATCGCCGCATCGGAAACGGCCGCAGAGGCCCTGAAGTCGGGCTGGTTCCTCGAGCACGCCTGGGTCATTCCCATCATCCCCGCGGTGGCGTTCGCTCTGATCATCTTCTTCGGCAAGAAGTTGCCGATGAAGGGCAGTGAACTCGGCGTGTTGTCGATGCTCGCGTCGCTGGTTATCGCTGCGGGTGCGGGCTTCCAGTGGATCGACCGCGTGAACTCGGCGTCCGAAGAGCAGTTCATCGACCCGGTCGTGAAGACCTGGACCTGGTGGCAGAGCGGTGG
>CAYFNP010000282.1:0-2433 GCA_964344425.1 uncultured Bifidobacterium sp.
CGGGGTGTGCGTTTCTCGGCCTGGGCCTTCTTGCCATGACCGCAAGCCAACCCGCGTCCAGTCGTTAAGAACAGGCGGTACTTCGGTACCGACAAGAGGAAACTTCGATCGGGTTGTATCGACTGCATGCGGGAACACCGGCATCCCGGTCCGACCATCGAAGAAGAGAGAGCGACAACCGTCGAATCGGTGTCACGTCGCTTGCGACACAGAATTCCGTGGCTCGGTATCGGCCTGCTCGGCGCGATGCTCTCCGCATGGATGGTGGGGGCAGCCGAGGACGAACTGTCGAAGACCGTTGCCGTCGCATTCTTTCTTCCCGCTGTCGTCTACATGGCTGATGCCGTCGGCACACAGACCGAGGTCCTCGCGGTGCGGGGACTCGCCGTCGGCGTTCCGATCAGGGAGATCATCGGAAAGGAACTCGTCACGGGATTTCTGATCGGACTCTGTGTGTCCGTTGCGTTCTTCCCTTTCTGTGCGCTCGTTTTTGGTGATCTTCGGTTGGCAATCGCGGTTTCGGTTGCCTTGCTTGTCAGCGCAACGCTCGCCAGTGTCGTTGCGCTAGTTCTTCCGTGGTTTCTCGATTTCCTGGGCAAGGACCCTGCATTCGGATCCGGCCCGATTTCGACGGTCATCCAGGACTTGCTCTCGATCGCCGTCTACCTCGTGCTCGCATCGCTGATCGTTTGACCGCGATCAAATGCGAGACAAGCGAGTACCGTCAGGTCCATGACAACCGATCTCGATCGCGCGAAATACGTCTCGTTCACGTCGTTCAAGCGTGATGGCGGTGCAGTTTCGCTGCCCGTGTGGGTGGTTCCCTTCGAAGGGGGCTACGCGTTCACAACCGATCCGGACGCTTTCAAGGTCAAGCGGATCCGCAACAACCCGCGGGTGACGCTGAGGGTGTGCGGTGCGCGTGGTGGAGTGAAACCCGGCGTCGTCGAGCATCAGGGTCGTGCCGAGTACGTCGATGCCGACACTGCGGCGCGTGTGAACCGTGCAATCAAGCGCAAGTACTGGTTTGCTTACAGGGTGCTCATCGCGCCGTCGAATCTGTGGGCGAAGTTGCGTGGTGGGTCGGGGACCGCGGGTCATGCCGCGATCAAGGTGACGCTGGACAACCCGTGACGTTCGCGGTGCACCACGCCGCACCGCGCGGATTTCGTCAGGCGTTTCACCTCGAGCGCACGCGGTCAGGTGCGGGTGTGCCGCTGGTGTGCATGCACGGCTGGCCCGAGACAAAACGGATCTTCCACCGGGTCATCACGCCGCTGCGCGACGCCGGATTCGATGTGATCGTGCCCGACATGCGTGCATTCGGCGACTCTGACATTGGGCCCGATGGTTTCAACGATGTCGTCTCGCACGCCCGCGACATGTACGCACTGGTGCACGACCATCTGGGTTACGAGCGTGTCGTGCTGCTGGGTGGCGACATGGGCGGTCCGACCATCCAAGAGGCGGCGTTGCGCTGGCCCGAATGGGTGGACCGGATGGTTCTCTTCAATTCGCCGCTTCCGTACATGAAACAGGCGATGGCCGGCATGGCGACGCGGTCCGACCCTTCGACGCGTGATTACTACGAGCGTCAGGGCACCGATGCCGATGCATTGATCGCGGAACTTGCGACGCCCGAGTCACGCAGGAAATACATCGCCGAGTTCTACGGCCCACGTTTGTGGGCTCACCCCGGTGCGTTCGGCGCGGCCGACATCGACTTTCACACCGAACCGTTTGCTGACGCCCGGCGCCTGCGCGAGACGTTTGCGAACTACGAATCGGCTTATCCGAACGGTCGACGCGTCGAGCGGCCGTTGTTCGGGCCGAATGCTCACACGCCGACCTTGATCCTTTTCGGGACGAGTGATCACGTGATCTACCCGGATTTCGACAAGATGGCAGAGGTTGTCTTTGCGCGTCATGCAGGCCCCGTACGGATCGATACGTGCGGTCACTTCGTGCCGTGGGAGGCACCCGAAGCCCTGGTTTCCCACACAGTCGACTTCTGTCGCGACCTTCTCGGATCGGTCGAGACGTGACGACGTACGAGTCTGCGACCAAGGATCTCGTCGACGCGATCGATGCGGTCGTCGAGGAATGGCTGACCGCGCTGGCGGTTGGCACCATGCAACGCCTGGGTGGTGTGCCGTCGGAAACGTTCCGCGAGCACGCCCGTGTCGCGGCCGCGGATGGTGCTGCCGAAACGATGCGCCGACTGCGCGATGCGTTGTCCATCGACGTCGATTCCCAGCGCGTGAATCCGTTGCAGATTCTTCGCGATGCCGTCCGCTTTCCGACCGCCGTGTTGAACGAGGCAGGTGTCGTTGCCCCCGAGCGCGACGAATTCGATCAGCGCATCAATCCTGAAGACGTCTACGGCATCTGTCCCGCGCACTGGAACGACGTCCACGAATCGCTCACCGAGCC
>CAYFNP010000283.1:0-2433 GCA_964344425.1 uncultured Bifidobacterium sp.
GTCTCCTCGCTGATGGTTCTCGACGCCGTCGAGCGCCTCGGCATCGAGCCCAGTTTCTGCGCAGGACATTCTCTCGGTGAGTACACCGCCCTCACCGCCACGGGTGCGGTTTCGTTCGACGACGGAGTTCGACTCGTGTCGGAACGCGCGTCCGCGATGCACGACGCCGGCACCGCGTCGCCCGGCACCATGGCTGCCGTCCTCGGCTTGGACGATGACGATGTCGAGGTCGCCTGCCGTCGAGCCGACTCCGATGTCTGGGTCGCGAACTTCAATGCTCCGGGCCAGGTCGTGATCGCGGGCTCGCCCGCGGGTGTCGAAGCCGCCGCGGCCCACGCGAAGGAGCTCGGCGCAAAGAAGGTCATGCCTCTTCAGGTTTCCGGCGCATTCCACACGCCGTTCATGGCCGCGGCACGAGATCGGTTGCGTCAGGCGATCACTGATTCGAACATTCGCGACACCGAAGTTGCCGTTGTTTCCAACGTCGATGCCCTCCCTCACGACTCCGCCGAGGATTGGTCGTCGCTGCTCTCGGCACAGCTCTCGAGTCCGGTTCGCTGGAAACACTGCCTGCTCACCATGGCCGAGGCCGGCGTCACGGGATTCGTCGAACTCGGACCCGGTGGTGTTCTCACCGGAATGGCAAAACGCACGGCCGAGTCCGCGCGCACGATCAGTGTCGCCACGCCCGACGACCTTGACAAGCTGATTGATTGGGTGAACAAGGCCGCACCGGCCGGGCCAGCCCAACTGGAAGGTGAACATCTCTTCGCGACCGAGCGTCTCGTCGTGAGTCCGTGCGCCGGGGTCTTTTCGCCCGACAACGCCCATCCCGCAGGCACTCCGATTCAGGTCGGCGACCTTCTCGGGAGAGTCGGCGACACGGAAGTCCGTAGCGCATTCTCCGGAATTCTGCAGAGCTACATCGCCGTCGACGGCGAACGCGTCACGCACCGGCAACCCATCGCCTGGCTTCGGACGCACTGACCCATGCCGAACATTCCGTCAACCGCGATCGGAGCCCGCTTCATCGGATGGGGCCGTGCGTTGCCGCCCAAGGTGTTGACGAACCACGACCTCGAGGCCATGGTCGAGACGTCCGATGAATGGATCCGCGAACGAACCGGCATCGAGCGCAGACACGTCGGGGGCACCACGTCGGGTTTGTCGATCGACAGCGGTCGAAAGGCAATCGAAATGGCGGGCATCGACCCGCTCAGTATCGATGCACTCGTGCTTTCCACCACCACTCCCGACCGCACCGTTCCCGCAACTTCAGCGACGGTTCAGCATGGCCTCGGCCTCAAGTGCGGCGCCTTCGACGTGAATGCCGCGTGCAGCGGCTTCGTCTACGCGACGGTCGTCGCCCACGGCCTCATCGCGATGGGCGCCAAGCGGGTGCTCCTCATCGGAACCGACACGCTCGCCCGTATCACCGATTGGACCGACCGCAACACGGCGGTCCTCTTCGGCGACGGCAGCGGCGCGGCGGTCCTCGAAGCGACCGATGGTCCGGGTCACCTACTTGGATGGGACCTCGACTCGGACGGCTCCGCCGAGGAACTGCTGTTCTGCGAGATCGGCGGGACCATCCACATGGACGGCAAGGAAGTCTTCCGTCGCGCGGTTCGCATCATGGTCGACTCTGCGAAGAAATCGATGGCGATTGCCGGCGTCGGCGCCGACGACATAGCCATGGTGGTCCCGCACCAGGCCAACACGCGCATCATCTCTGCCGCTTGCGACCGACTCGGGGTCCCTCTCGATCGTGCAGCAATCTGCATCAACGAGACCGGCAACACGTCATCGGCATCGATTCCCCTCGCTCTCTTCGACGCAGCCGACAAGGGTCGACTGAAAGCAGGCGACCTGGTGCTTCTCGTCGGCTTTGGCGCAGGCATGACCGCTGCCAGCGCCATCCTGCGGTGGGGCGCCTGACATGTCGCGGGTCGTGCTGGTTACCGGCGGGTCGCGGGGCATCGGTGCAGCGTGCGCGGCCCGATTCGCGGCGCTCGGCGACAAGGTCGCCATCACCTACAACTCTTCTCAGCCGCCGGCCGATCTCGTGTCAGCGGGCGTTCTTCCAGTGAAGTGCGACGTCACATCGATGGAATCGGTTGAGGCGGCATTTTCGGAAATCGAGGAGAAAATCGGCAAGGTCGAGATCCTCGTCAGCAACGCAGGCATCACGAAAGACGGCCTGTTCCTGCGCATGAGCGAAGACGATTTCACGTCGGTCATCGACGCAAACCTCACGGCCGCGTACCGCGTTTGCAAGCGCGCATCGCAACAAATGCTGCGGGCGCGTTCCGGCCGAATCATCCTCATGTCGTCGGTCGTCGGGTTGCTGGGTTCTGCCGGACAAACTAATTACGCCGCGTCGAAGGCCGGTCTCGTCGGTCTCGCGCGGTCGCTCGCCCGCGAACTCGGCTC
>CAYFNP010000284.1:0-2423 GCA_964344425.1 uncultured Bifidobacterium sp.
GTTTCGGGGTGCGTGACGACAAGCGGATGAATCTCGGTGTCGTTTGCCGAATCGTCACAGACGATGTTCATTCCGGACAGACCCGAATGAAGCGGCTGCATCTTGCGCGAGTACGCATCGCGCGCCGTGTGCACCGCCCGAAGTCCCTCGAGACTTTGCTTTCGCTCGTCGGACAACGCCCGCCACGCCGCGGTCATCGACGCCCACAGGGTGTCGCCACCGTACGGAGGAATGTCGAGAGCGTGCAGCAGGGTGAAGGCGGGCGGTTCGGGCTGGAAACTGAAGTCGCTGTGCCACGCGCCGCCGAAGTTGAACGCGTCGCCGTCGCCGGCCTCCTTCAGGACCTTGATCACCTCGGGGTGGTCGGGGCTGGGCTCGATGAAGGGAACGGGCCCGGCCGGACCGAAGCGCCGCGAGAGCTCGACCTGTTCGTGAACGCCGAGCGATTGGTTGCGCAGGACGATCACCTCGTGCTCGCACGCGAGCCGTCTCAGGTTGTCGAATTCAGCATCGGAAAGACGTCGAACGTCACCACAATCGACCTCGGCGCCGAAGACACCGGTCAGCCGCTTCACTTCCACGCTCGTCACCGTATCGCCCGTCAGTCGGCGACGAAGCCCTTCCAGTTGCGCATGTAGCCGACGAACGCGTCGGACAGACCTTCGTCGCGAAGAACGCTCGCCGCAACGGGCAGTTGACGCATCGCGAAGTCGGGGTTGTCGCGCATTTGCCGCGGGAAATCGTGGTTCGTGATGGCACCTCGCCCAACGACCGCGATGTCGGCGCCCGATTCGAGGGCGCGTCGCACGTCGGCGGCCGAGTACAACTTTCCCGCCACGGCAAGCCGTACGTTGCCCCTGTCGAGCGCCGCGAAAATGTCGATCAGGCGCTCGTGCGACCAACCGTCTTCGATCGCGTTCTTTGCGCAGTCCCACAGCGACATGTCGATCATGTCGACCGCACCACCATCGACCAGACGGCCGAAGACCTCGCGAATCTCGTCGATCTTCATACCGAAACGTTCGGGCGAGAGTCGCACACCGACGTGGAAGTCGTCACCGCACCGCTTGCGGATGCCGTCGATGACGGCAAACAGCGGACGCGATCGGTTCTCGAGTGAGCCGCCGAATTCGTCGGTCCGACGGTTCAGGTCCGACGACAGGAACTGGCACAACAGGTAGCCGTGGGCTCCGTGCAGTTCGACGCCGTCGAAACCCGCCGTCTTGCAACGTTCCGCAGCCGCAATGAACGCACCGATCACCTCGTGGACTTCCGCGTTCGTCATCGCTCGGGCACCCGTTTCGGCATCATCCGACGGACACAACGGCTCGCCGACCAGTTCTCGCGGGGACCGGTTGCCCGAGTGGTGAAGTTGCACGATGCCGAGGCTTCCCGCGGCCTTGATGTCGCACGCCAGGCGGGTCAGGCCCGCAATGTGGACATCGTCGTGTACGCCAAGTTGACCCGTGAACCCGATTCCATTGCGGTGAACCGATGCGGCACACGTCATCGTCAGGCCGAATCCGCCGAGCGCGCGCAAGGTGAGCCATTTGTGCTCGTCGTCGGACAACGTGCCATCCGCGTGGCTCTGTTGGTTCGTCAACGGCGCAAGCATCAACCGGTTGGGCATTGGTGCACCGTGCGCGAAGTCGACGAGGTCGAATGCGTCGCTTCCGGTCGTCTCGTTCCTGTTTGCCATGTCGTCCCCTCTCCCCGACCGCCGAGACTATTGGCTCGACCCCGCGACGTCGGTAGCGTTCGGGGTTCCATGAGCGGGTCATCGAAGCCGGAGATCACGGCACAAGCGGCTCGACGCAGAACGTTCGCGATCATTTCTCACCCCGACGCGGGCAAGACGACGCTCACCGAGAAGTTCCTCCTCTATGCCGGTGCCGTGCAAGAGGCCGGCGCCGTTCGGGCGCGCGGCGGACGACGTGCGGCAACGTCGGACTGGATGGAGCTGGAAAAGCAGCGCGGCATCTCGATCTCCTCGACCGTTCTGCAGTTTCCCCACCGCGACCACGTACTCAACCTGCTCGACACCCCGGGCCACCGCGACTTCTCCGAGGACACGTACCGCGTGCTCGCCGCGGTCGATGCGGTCGTCATGGTGCTCGACACGGCGAAAGGCATCGAGTCCCAGACGCTCAAGTTGTTCCAGGTGTGCCGATCGCGCAATCTGCCGGTCATCACGTTCTTCAACAAATACGACAGGCCCGGCCGCGACCCGCTCGAATTGCTCGACGAGGTCGAGGAACAGATCGGCCTGAAGCCCACTCCGGTGACGTGGCCCGTCGGAATACCCGGCGACTTTCGCGGCGTCATCGACCGACGCACCGGCGACTTCGTGCGCTTCACGCGCACGGCGCGCGGTGCCGACCTGTCGCCCGAGGAAATCGTCGCGGCCGATGCTGCAGCAGCGA
>CAYFNP010000285.1:0-2407 GCA_964344425.1 uncultured Bifidobacterium sp.
GGCGTAGCGGACGGGTTCGACGAGAGGTACCGGGCCACGGCACCCGCGACGTGCGGACTGGCCATCGAAGTTCCGCTAAGCGTGGCGGTTGCCGTCACGCTCGTCGAATACGCCGACTTGATCGACGACCCGGGCGCGAAGATGTCGACACACGTGCCGAAGTTCGAATACGAGGCGCGCGAGTCATTGGACGCAGTCGCCCCAACCGTGATCGCAGACGCCGCACTGGCCGGCGAGGAGGTACACGCATCGGCGTTCGAGTTGCCCGCCGCAACCACGACCGAGATGCCGTCGGCAACAGCGCGATCGACCGCAGCATTCAAGGAAGTGCTTGCTCCACCACCAAGGCTCATGTTGAGAACCGCCGGACCCGAAACGTGGTCGGCGACGGCCCAGTCGATGCCGGCGATGACGCCGGAGGTCGAGCCGGAACCCGAGCAATCGAGCACCCGAACGGCGACAAGGTTGACGTTCTTGGCAACGCCATAGGTGGTGCCTCCGACCGTGCCGGATACGTGCGTGCCGTGGCCATTGCAATCGACGGTGTTTCCACCGAGAGCGTCGTAACCCGCGCGAACGCGCGAACCGAATTCGGTGTGCGTGCCAAGAATGCCTGTGTCGACGATGTAGGCGGTGACCCCCGAACCATCGGAGTCGTACGTATACGTGGCATTCAACGGAAGATTGCGTTGATCGATGCGGTCAAGGCCCCACACCTGCGACGCATCCTGGGTCGCAACTGCCTTCACCTGCGTGTCAGGTTCGGCCCACACGACCTTGCCGCTCTTCATCAGCGCCTGAAGTGCCTCGGGTTTCAGGTCGATGACGGAGCCCTTGAAGATCTTCTCGAATTCGAGGCGCTCTTTCGCGCGTCCACCCTTTTCCGTGTTCTTCACCAGCGAATCGATGTCGGAAGCGCGCATCGAATCGGAGAAGCGCACGATGTAGCGCTTGGCACCCTTCAACACGGCGCCCATGTTGTCGCTCTCGACGGGAGGTGGTGACACCGAAGCAGAGGCCGAGGCAACCGGAACGGCAGCGATGGTGCCGAACACAAGGCTCGCCAAGGCCAGCGTGCGGAGGGATTTCATGAACGTATTTCTACTTTCCCGACAGCCGACTTTCCGAGCAGGAGCTGGGGTTCTTGCCGGCACGGGGCGAAATCGGGTTCCGTGCGGCCCCTATTTGTCGAGTTCGGAACCAACGACGCTGACGAAGCTGACGCAAGCGCCCGGCGCCCCGCCCAGATTGTGCGTCAATGCCTTGGTTTTTCCGCCACCGATGCTCTTGATCTGCCGTGGCCCGGCTTCGCCGCGCAACTGCGTCCAGCACTCGAAGAGCATCCGCAGACCCGATGCACCGATGGGGTGACCGAAGGACTTGAGACCGCCATCGGGGTTGACGGGAAGTTCGCCGTCGAGGTCGTAGGTGCCCGAGAGCACTTCTTTCCACGCCGTGCCACGCTCGGCGAAACCGAGGTCCTCCATCAACACCAATTCGGTTGGCGTGAAGCAGTCGTGCACTTCGGCCATGGCGAGCTCCGCACGAGGGTCGGTGATTCCTGCCTGGTGGTAGGCATCCTCGGCGCTGCGAACCACTTCGTCGAAGGTTGTGTAGTCGTAAGAAGGATCGATGGGTCCTGCAGCGGGCCCCGCGACGAACGACAGTGCCTTCACGTACAGCGGCTTGTCGGTGTACTTGTGGGCGTCTTCTGCCCGAACGATGATCGCTGCGGCCGATCCGTCGCTGACACCGCTGCAGTCGAAGATACCGAGTGGTCCGGCGACCAGCGGCGAGCACGCGATCGTTTCCTTGGGGACTTCCTTCTTGAACTGCGCGCGCGGGTTCAACGCACCATTGCGGTGGTTCTTCCACGCGATGCGCGTGAGGACGTCCTTCAGTTCACCTTCGTCGACGCCGTACTTCTTTGAGTACGCGGGTGCGAGCAACGAGAAACTGGCCGGTGCGGTGACCGTGGCCTTCGTGCCGTCGTCGGCGGGTGCCGACACGACGAGGCCCGAGTAACCCGAGTCCTTCAGCTTCTCGACGCCGATCGCCATGACGACGTCGTAAGCACCCGACGCGACCGCGTAACACGCGTTGCGGAACGCTTCGCTACCCGTGGCGCAGAAGTTCTCGACGTGGGTGACGGGCTTGTGCTGGATCTTCAGCGGACGACTGAGTGTGAGGCCCGAGAGGCCCGAACCCATCGTGCCAAGCCAGAACGCATCGACGTCGTCGAGGTTGATGCCGGCGTTCTTCAGTGCGGCGTCGGACGACTCGATGAGCATGTCATCGGTGCTCTTGTCCCAGTGTTCACCGAAGTTGGTGCAACCCATTCCGATGATCGCCACCTTGTCGCGGATTCCATGACTCGCCATCTTCGCTCCTTACCTATCGGCTACGC
>CAYFNP010000286.1:0-2400 GCA_964344425.1 uncultured Bifidobacterium sp.
TGGACCATCACGCCGGCCGGCGACGGCATCGTCGTCACGCCCGGCAAGACCGGCAATGCGGTCGCCGACGTCAGCAGCAACGGTCACGCCTTCATCAACTGGGGTACCAAGCGATCCGACTGGCGCGAACACTGCAAGGTCACGGGTGACGAAGGCGTCGCGGCGAAGTTCCTCGACGCCCTCAACATCATCTGACGCGAAGCGTCAGACCTGCGTGCGGCTGGGTCCGGCCGCCGAACCCTTGAACATCGCATCGGCATCGAAACCGATGCGCACGTCGGGCTTCAGTTCGATGACGAGTCGCATCGGAGAGTCAAGGTGCTCGACGAAGGCACGCTGACGCTCGGCGCTTTCGGGGCGTACACGTGCGGCGAGTGCTGCATAGAACCACTTCTTCACGTCATCGGAATCGTGCAGAACGATGTCGCCCTTGTACGTGACCGCCTGGCTGATGCCAATGTCGGTTCCGCGGCTGGTGATCGCGATCGCACCGCGCGGACGCTTGGCGTACGCCTTCATGCGCGCCCGCTGCTTGGTTGCGGTCAACCAAAAACTTCCCTTTGCCCAAACGAAGTTCATGTAGACACCGACGGGGTCGCCCGAATCGGTGGTCCACATCAGACAACACTCGGTCTGCTTGTTCAACAGCACTTCTTCGCGCTCGTCGGAGAGCGCAAAGACGCTGACGTCGTCGTAGTTGCCGGCCATCTACTGCGCCCGCTTCTTGCGGATGCGGGCGATTCCCTGCTGACTTGCAAGCGACACCGCGATGATGAGGGTGATGCCCTGGAACAACGGCTCGACCCAGAACGACCCGGCGCCGACGACCAACTGCAGGCCCTTGATGCCGAACGCAAGCGCGTAGAGCGCGAGAACCGTGCCCCACACGTTCGGCCGGCGCGACAACTGCGAGGCGCCGAAGAACACTGCCGCGATTGCCGGGAACAGGTAGCCCGGCCCGGTTGACGACGAGAAGAAACCGATCTTCGCCGACAGCATCACGCCGGCAAGTCCAGCGATGGTGGCCGATGCGACGAGCGAACCCCAGATCATGCGGTCGGTGCGCACGCCGGCGAGTCGCGCAGCGTCGACGTTGCCGCCGGTTGCGAAGAGATAGCGGCCCACGGGCGTGTGTTCGAGGACGAACCACGCGACGAGCGCGATGATCATGAAGTACACGAAAAGGATGGGGAGTCCGAAGACCTCGCGGCGGCCCCACTCCATGTAGGTCTTCGAATACGCACCGGTGATCTGACGGTTGTCCGACATCTTCAACACGATGGCGGTGATCAACTGACTAACGCCGAGCGTCGCGATGAACGAGTTCACTTTCAGCTTGACGACGACGAAACCCGAGAAGAACCCGACGAGGGCGCACACTCCGATCGCGATCAGCACCGTGACGATGCCCGGAAGATTGAAGCTTCGCGGAGACACCGCGCCGCTGCGCTGTTCGTTTTGCAACCACGTCGAGACGACGAGGGACAGCGAACACATTGCGCCGATCGACAGGTCGAACGAGTTGGTGGCGAGTGGAATCAAGAATGCGAGTGCGAGCAGACCGATCGGTACGTTCTCGCCCAGTGTCAACTTGAACGTCGCACTGCTGAGGAACGTGTCGGACTTCCACAGTCCGAACACGACCATGAAGCCCACCCACAGGTAGATCGCGCTGAAACGATCGAGGCCGAGGCGGGTCAACAACGCGGCCTTCGGCGCGACTTTGGTTTCGGAGTTCACTGGTTGGTCCTTTCAGCCGACGAGCG
Organism: uncultured Bifidobacterium sp.; assembly: GCA_964344425.1. Lineage (GTDB taxonomy): Bacteria > Actinomycetota > Acidimicrobiia > Acidimicrobiales > Ilumatobacteraceae > F1-20-MAGs119. Next base: position 1,767 of record CAYFNP010000286.1, read on the forward strand.
ATGAGCCCGCGAGCAATGCCCGATCGATGTTTTCTGCCGTGAGTCCCTGCTCACGGGTGATGGTTTCGGTGACTGCGCCGCGATACATGACGAGGACGCGATCGCACACACGGGCGAGTTCGCTCGAGTCGGTGGAGCACACGACCACGGCGGTTCCGCCGGCCGCCGCCTGGTCGACGAATGCGTGGATCTCTTCCTTTGCGCCGATGTCGACACCTTGGGTCGGTTCGTCGACGAGCAACACCTTCGGCGCGAGGCGGAAACTGCGCGCCATCATCACCTTCTGCTGGTTGCCGCCCGACAAGGTCGAGATCGGCGCCTCGGTTCCGGCCGTCACGACACTCAAGCGATCGACCCATTCACGGGCCTCTTCCCGCTCGGCCTTGTGGCTGAGTCGCCAACCCTGCTTGTTGCGTTCGACGTTCGCGATGGTGAGGTTGGACCGCACGCTCATCAGTGGAAGCAAACCGTTGCGCACGCGGTTGACGGGCACGAAAGCAAGACCCCGCTGCAGGGCGCCACGGGGCTGGGCATTCGGCAGTTCGTCACCGTCGATGGTGACGCGGCCGTCGTAGCGAATCAACGCGCCGGACAACAGCCCGACCAGCGTGTCGCGACCCGAGCCGGTGAGGCC
>CAYFNP010000287.1:0-2394 GCA_964344425.1 uncultured Bifidobacterium sp.
TGATCGTCTTCAGCGTCGAGGGGAAGTTGAGGATCGAGGTCGAACCGCTTGCGGCGGGCTGCTGCACGGCCGGGGCATCGGCCGGAGCGGCGACGGTGTCGGTCGGCTGGGCAGCCGGTGCCTCGGTGACGACCGGGGCAACCGTCGTTGCGGGCGCGCTGGCCTGCTCGTTGACCTCGGGGACGCTCACGATGACCGAGCCACCGGTGGCTGCCGACGTCGACTTCTTCGACTTCTTTGTCGAGGGCTTGGTCACGTTCGAGACCTTGGTGCTGGGTGCGGCGACCGGGGCTGCGACGTCGTTGGTGGCGTCTGCGACGACCGGGGTCGGCAGTTCGACGGCGGGAAGCTCGATGCCTGCGAGGGCGTCTTGGACCATCTGGGTGGCTTCACCGACGCTGACGGCTTCCTTGTCGGTTCCGCCACAGGCGACGAGGCCGGCGCTGAGGAACAGGGCTGCTGCGGTGGTGCCCGCCGCGATGGCGATGCGCTTCAGGTTCTTGTTGTTGATGTGGTTGGTGTTCATGGCTTTCTCCTTTGTGGTGGTGGGCGTGTTTGCCCTTGATGCCGTACAGAGCCGCCGGGGTATCGATCGCGGACACTTTTCTCCCGACTTTTTTCGGGCCCTTGTGGGAAGCGGGAAAGCGGCCGTTTTCTCGGTGTGAAAAGGGGTCAAAAACCGCGCTCAAACGCACCGAGAACCCTTGGTGGGGAAACCTGAGTTGACAGGTCGGGAATTGCCCCGTAGGGTTCCGCGCCATGACAAGTGCTTCTTGGGGTTTTGAGACCCGCCAGATCCATGCCGGCCAAAGCCCCGACCCCGCCACCGGGTCACGCGCGGTGCCGATCTACCAGACCACCTCGTACCAGTTCCGCGATTCGGCCCATGCGCAGAACCTTTTCGCGCTCGCCGAGATCGGCAACATCTACACCCGCATCATGAACCCCACGCAGGGCGTTCTCGAGGCGCGCCTCGCCGACCTTGAAGGCGCGGTCACCACCGCCGTCGGCTTGCCCGGTGCGCTTGTGGTCAGTTCGGGTCAGGCAGCCGAGACGCTGGCGATCCTCACGCTCGCCGAGGCCGGCAGCCACATCGTTGCTTCACCGTCGCTGTACGGCGGCACCTACAACCTTCTCCACTACACGCTGCCGAAGATGGGCATCGAGGTTTCCTTCGTCGACGACCCGCACGACCTGCAGCAGTGGAAGAGCGCGGTCAAGCCGAACACCAAGGCGTTCTACGGCGAGGTTCTTGCCAACCCGAAGAACGACGTGTTCGACATCGAGGGCGTGTCGAAGGTCGCCCACGACGTTGGCGTTCCGTTGATCGTCGACAACACCGTTCCCTCGCCGTACGGCATCCGTCCGCTCGAGTGGGGCGCCGACATCGTCGTGCATTCGCTGACGAAGTTCATCGGCGGCCACGGAACCAGCATCGCTGGCGCGATCATCGACGGCGGCAAGTTCGACTTCTCGGCAAGCGGTCGTTTCCCGAACTTCACCGAACCCGACCCGTCGTACCACGGCCTGGCGTACTGGCCGGCGCTCGGCGCGGGCAGCTACATCATCAAGGCGCGCGTGCAGATGCTGCGCGACCTCGGTGCTGCCGTCAGCCCGTTCAACGCCTGGAGCATCTTGCAGGGCGTCGAAACCCTGTCGTTGCGCATGGAGCGCCACTGGTCGAACGCCGCAAAGGTTGCCGAGTTCCTCACCAAGCAGTCGAAGGTCGAGAGCGTGTCGTGGGCGGGTCTGCCATCGTCGCCGTGGCACGACCGCGCGAAGAAGTACTTCGCGGGTCGCGGCTTCGGCTCGATCATCGCGTTCAACGTGAAGGGCGGCCGCGACGCCGGCCAGAAGTTCACCGAGGCGCTGAAGCTGCACAGCCACGTCGCCAACATCGGCGACGTCCGCAGCCTCGTCATTCACCCGGCATCGACCACCCACAGCCAGCTCACCGAGGCCGAACAGTTGGCGTCGGGTGTGCACCCGGGCATGGTTCGCCTGTCGGTAGGTCTCGCGTCGATCGAGGACATCCTCGCCGACCTCACCGCCGGCTTCGCCGCAATCTGACGGGCACATCGTCATCAACTAACTTGATCGCGTGAGCGACCAGATCGACACGCGCACCGGCTGGATGCCGAACGACGTCCTGAACGACGTCCGCGACAGGGTTCCCCTCGTCTATGTCGACGCCGTACCCGTGCGCGTCGACGAAGAAGGCAACGTCACCCACGTTGGTCTGTTGTTGCGTCAGGCCGCCGACGGATCGATCAGTCGCATGGTGGTGTCGGGTCGCGTCATGTTGAACGAGCGCATCCGCGAGGCGCTGATCCGTCATCTGGAAAAGGACCTCGGTCCGCTTGCGCTGCCGCGCATTCCACCCGAGCCCGCACC
>CAYFNP010000288.1:0-2388 GCA_964344425.1 uncultured Bifidobacterium sp.
GCCACGAACACTCCTTGCCGCTACGGGCCGGTGACCGTCGAGGACGCGCTCGCAGTTTCGTCCGACGCCTTCTTCTACAAAATCGGTGAACAGATCCTGACCCAGCGCGGCTACCGGCCGATCCTCGAAGAAGAGGTGCGCAAGTTCGGATACGGAGCGCCGACGGGCGTCGATCTCCCCTTCGAGTACGGCGGCGCACTGCCGAGCAAGGAACTCAAACAACAACTCGCCGAGGCTGGCGCGATTCCCAAGGACGAGGGCCGCGCGTACTACGTGGGAGACAACGTGCAGTTCGCCATCGGCCAGGGTCTGCTCGCGGCAACACCGTTGCAGGTGGGCGTGGCGTACTCGGCACTCGGGAACAACGGCAAGGTCGTCACGCCCCATGTCGTGAAGCGGATTCTCGACTCGGGCACACCCGATGGTGACGCCGGATTCGCCGACCTGTCGAAGGCCGTCGTGCTCGAGGACCGCACGCAGGGTGAAATCATCCGACAGTTGAACTTCAAGCCCGAGGTGCACGACCCGATCGTGCGCGGTCTCACGCGCGTGGTGAACGGGCCCGGTGTCGACTGGGACATTTACCACAAGGCCACCGGCGAGTTTCTCTTCAAGAGTTACCCGAAGAAGCAACTTCCGATCGCGGGCAAGACGGGTACCGCGCAGGGCTTCAAGAACTTGCCGTGGAACGACTCGTCGGCGTTCGCAGCGTTCAGTCTCGACCCGACACGTCCGTTCACCGCCGTGGCGTACCTCGAAAAGTCGGGTTACGGGTCGCAGGCCGCGGCACCCGTTGTGAAGTGCATCTTCACCGCGCTTGCCGGAGCAGTGAAGACCCAGGATGTCGTGCCGAGCAACCCGCTCGACATCAACAGCACCGCGGTGGCGCGCTCGCAACGATTGGTCAGCCCGCTGTGTCTTTCGGGTTTTGGTGGCGGGGTGCGCGACTGATGCCGGTCCTCGAGAACCTACGGAGGCCGACGACGGCCGGCATGGGCAACATCAGGCGCAGCATGGCCGACCCGGCCCGCAACGTCGACTGGCTGCTCGCCTTTGCCGTCACCGCTCTGTCGACGATCGGCGCTTTCGCGGTGTACTCGACCACGCGGCCCCGTTTGTTGGCGAGGGGAGTCGACCCGTACTACCTCTTGCAACGACAGATCATCTACATCATCGTTGCGGCCGTCGTGATGGTCGGCATCATGGCGCTCGACTACGAATGGCTTCGCGGAAGGGCCGAATTCCTTTACGGCGCCTGTCTCGTCTTGTTGATGCTGGTTCTCGTTGCCGGCGCGGTACGCGGAGGTGCACGACTCTCGTTCGACCTCGGCGTGGTGTCGTTGCAGCCCGCCGAGTTCACGAAGTTTGCATTGCTGTTGCTACTCGCGGGCTATCTGTCCGAAGAGGAATCCGAGGAATTGGCGTACCACCGATTCGTCATGACTCTCATCATCGTCGGGGCGTCAGTCGGTCTCATCCTCATCCAGCCCGACCTTGGTTCGGCGACGGTGTTGCTGGCGTGCACGATGGGACTCCTGCTCGTCGCTGGCAGCAAGGTGCGCTACATCGTGTCGATCACATCGCTTGCGGTCCTCTCGGCGGCCGTTGCGGTGTGGAGCGGTGTCGTGCGCAGTTACCAATTCCGCCGAATCGAGGCCTTCCTCAACCAGAACTCGACGGACTCCGCGTTGAAAGACGTCGTGCTGCAGGTCCGCTTCGCCAAGCGCGCGGTTGCAACCGGCGGCATCACCGGCAAGGGATACCTGAAGGGGCCGCTCACCAATGGTGCTTTCATCCCCGTGCAGTCAACCGACTTCGTCTTCTCGGCGGTCGCCGAACAGTTCGGCCTGATCGGTGGCGCCGTGGTGATCGCACTCTTCACGTTGCTTCTGTGGCGCATCTGGCGGATCAGCCGCCTTTCGCGCACCCGGCTGGGTCAGTTCATCGCGATCGGCGCGTTCACCATGATCCTGTGGCAGACCTTCCAGAACATCGGGATGACGCTCGGCATCATGCCCGTGTCGGGTCTGCCCCTGCCCTTCGTCTCGTACGGGGGGTCACACATGGTCGCCTTCGCCGCGATCGTGGGCCTGGTGCAAAGCGTCCACATGCGCCGCCTCCGGTAGGCGCGACCGGTCGCCCGTGCCCCGGAACCGAGGGGGCCGGCATCCCGCCAACTCGGCCGACCCGCAGGTAGCCTTTCCCGTCGAGCGGCGGTCGGCCGCACAGGATCGAGACAACATGAACCAACCTTCCGAGGGCGCGAATCAGTCCGCCAGCCCCGGGGCAGCCAAGAAACGGCGCCGTGGCTCGCGCGGTGGGCGCAACCGCAACAAGAACTCCCAGCAACGCCAAGGCGACTCTGCGGCGTCCGCGCAGGGCGGCGGC
>CAYFNP010000289.1:0-2374 GCA_964344425.1 uncultured Bifidobacterium sp.
CCGCACCGCTCGGACGAATGGCACTTCTACGAGATGTCATGCACGGCGTTCGTCGGTGGTCGAGGGCTCACGTTCGGGCACGTGTACGGCATCGACGGGGCGCACGTGGCGACGATCGCTCAGGAAACGCTGGTTCGCTGGCGCACCGCTTCGACGTAGGGGCCGACGGCCGCGTCGATCAACGGAATGAGCCAGTCGGCAAAGCGGGTGGTGATGTGGTTCGAGTCGCGCCACACGAGGATGTTGCCGACGATGACCGGACAGCGCTCGGTCGCACAGAGCCAGTTGCTGACATCGAGCACTTCGGCACCGTTGTCGCGCGCCGCGGCGATGTTCGTCGACAATCGTGAGTCGCGAATTCCGTCGGTGCGTTTGAACGAACAATTCTTTACGTGGGACACGTTCTGCGAGAGACAGATCGGCACGTCGCGGCCGGGGTAGGGCGTGTCGGTGATGAGAATCGGCTCGGTGCCTCCGGCACGCAATTCGGGAATCAATTGTGCGAATCCCTCGAGCCAAACATTGTCGGGAAACGGCTGGCGAGTGCCGGTCTGCAGCAGGCGGTTCGAGTAGGAGATGAAAACCACCGCTGCCTTCTCGGCGACAAGACGTTTTTTCACGTTCTCGCGCCACGGGCGGCACTGCGGGTACTTCGCACCGACGGTCGAGTTGTAGGTGATCTGGTCGATCGGCGTGCAGCCGAGCTTGGTGAGAGCGAGCAGGCGCCAGCCACGTTGCTGTGCGATCTTGTCGAGCGCACCGAACCACTGCGCGGCGTGGGAGTCGCCGAAGAGTGCGACCGTGAAGTTCGACGTGACGTCACCGAACACGCACTCGCCGGGTTCGGTGGAGGCCGCGTCCAGGTGACAGCCGTTTTCGTACACCACGGGCTTGTCACCGGTGGCCCCGGTGAGACTCGGTTCGAGGTTCTTCGGTACCCGGTCGGCCTCGACCGCATCGACGATCGCGGCGAGTGGTTCGGCCGGCGAGACAACCGGGGGAGGCGGCCCAGCAGGAATCGTCGTCGTGACTTCGGGTACCGCAGCGGTCGTCGTGTCAGGGATGGTCGTTGCGTCGGCCACGGTCGTTGTTTCTGGGATGGTCGTTGTGGCGACCAGGGTGGGGGTCGTTGCGATGTCGTTGGTCGAGAGATCGACGGCACGACCGCGCAGAACGAGACCCGACGAAATGGAAACGACGACGAGTGCCGCGCCGAGAGCAAGGGCCGCTGAGTTCCGCGTGACGAACACCCGCGCGTGACGCACCGGGTTCTCGACGAATCGGTACGAGGCCTCGGCACCCGCCACCGCGATGGCAATGAGGCCGATCCTTTCGACCGGGTTCAGGCCCCGGCCGATCGCCGCTTCGCCGATGATCAATGCGGGCCAGTGCCACAGATACAACGAGTACGACCGCGCACCGATCCACTGCAGCACCGGATGGCACAGGACGACGACGGGCCCGCCGCGCGTGCCGTCACCTCCGACCAGGACGAGCGCGGTGCCGATGACCGGAACGAGTGCGATTGCACCGGGGAACGCCATCGCTTCGTCGACGACGAAGAACGACGCGACAACGACAGCGATGCCGATCCATGCGACGCTCGCGCGTGCGCGTGCTGCCACCCGGTCGATACGCGTCCATGAAATGGCGAGCAGCGCACCGATGCCGAGTTCCCATGCGCGTGCGTGAAGGCCGAAGAACGCCCATGGTTGCGACGCCGACGTCTGCCAGATGCAAACGGCGAACGACGCCACACAGATTGCGCCAATGCCCGCCGCGGCGCGGCTGACGCGTCGCGAGCGCCACAGAAGCAGACCGAGCAGCGCGGGCCACACGATGTAGAACTGCTCTTCGACCGCAAGCGACCAGTAGTGCTGCAAGGCGGAGGGTGGGAGCGCCGATTGCAGATAGTCGGTGCCGCGGTGTGCAAAGACGATGTTTGCGACGAACCCGCCGCTGGCAACTGCATCGGTGCCGAGGTTGCGCAGACGCAACGGTTCGAGCCAGATGTCGGCCGCGATGACGGTCCCGACGACGACGAGGCACGACGCCGGGAGCAGTCGACGAGCCCGCCGCGCGTAGAACCCCGCGAGTGAGATCTTCCCCGTCGATGCGTGTTCGCGCAGAAGAAGGCTGGTGATGAGGAAACCCGAGACGACGAAGAACACGTCGACCCCGACGAAGCCACCGCGCAGGCCGAGGAACCGGGCGTGGTACAGGACGACTGCGATGACCGCGATCGCACGCAGGCCCTCGATGTCGCGACGAAGCACGCGGTCCACGCGTCTTTTCTAATCGCTGACGCGGACGAAACTCTGGTGGTCGAGACCGGCGTCGATCCGGTGACCTTCCGCTTTTCAGGCGGACGCTC
>CAYFNP010000290.1:0-2361 GCA_964344425.1 uncultured Bifidobacterium sp.
CTCATCGTTTCGATTCCGTTCCGTGGCGTGAATGCGCTGTACGGCTTTGCTGCCATCGTCGGCGTGATCCTGATGCTGGTCGCTTCGGCGCTCATCTTCGGCCTGGTCGAGGGGCAGGGACGTGCAGAGCGAGCAGTGCGGTGGCTGGCACGACACGTCAGACTCGACGCCGACCGACTTTCCGAAGTCATTCGGCACCTCGGCAACCGTCTCGAGGGTCTGATCGCCGACCGGCAGTTGTTGCGGCGAGTCATCCTTTGGGCTTCGGCAAACTGGCTCTTCGACATGGCCGCGCTGTACATCTTTCTTCGCGCGTTCGACGGTCGACTCGCCGTCGATGGACTCATCGTCGCGTTCGGACTTGCCAACGTCATGGCAGTCGTGCCGATCACTCCGGGCGGACTCGGCATCATCGAGGGCATGTACATCCCCACGCTCGTCGGCTTCGGTCTGTCGCGTGCAACCGCAACAGTCGGGGTCCTCACTTACCGTCTCGCACAGTTCTGGTTGCCAATCGTCATTGGTGCGGGGTGTTACCTCAGCCTGCGTGTCGGTCCGTGGTCGCTCGATCGCAAGGATCGTCTGAAGCCTTTGCGTGTCGTCGCCGAGGAAGCGGTCACGAAAACCGAGAGCAAGATCGAGTTCTTCGAAAAGCGTGCGCCGCGCGACAGAACCGGCCAGTACCCGCTGCCGCCGATCAATGATGACGACACCGGACCCGTGGGTTAGCGTTCGCGTTCATGACAGTGCATGAACGCCCCTTTGGTCGGTACCTCGAAGATTTCACCGTCGGCGACGTCTACCGCCACTGGCCCGGCAAGACCATCACCGAGTACGACGATCACCTGTTCTGCATGATCACGATGAACCATCACCCGTTGCACACGAACGACTGGTTCGCCTCCGAGAGCGTCCAGGGGCGCAACGTCGTCGTCGGGAACCTGGTCTATTCGTTGGTGCTCGGCATGAGCGTTCCCGACGTCAGCGGTGCGGCCATCGCAAATCTCGAGGTCGAGACGCTGCAGCACAAGTTCCCCACGTTCCACGGGGACACCATTCACGCCGAGACCAGGGTCCTTGACGTCAGCGAATCGAAGTCGAAGCCCGACCGCGGCATCGTGACCGTCGAAACCAAGGGTTTCAATCAGGACGGCAAGGAAGTGTGTTACTTCCGCCGGCGGGTCATGGTGTGGAAGCGTGCGAACGCGCCCGAGCGCAAACGCCCGTACGACACCAACTCCGCTTGGGACGCCTGAGCGAAATCACCGACGACCTCCTTGCGTGGGGTCTGCCGCGGTTGCGGGAGTTTCCGTGGCGCGCGACGCGCGATCCATGGCACGTGCTCGTTTCCGAGGTGATGTTGCAGCAGACCAACGTCGGCCGTGTCCAGGCACGGTTCGAACGTTTCGTTGCCATCGCGCCGGATCCCGCGGCGTGTGCGGTCGCTCCGCTGTCGGACCTGCTCGTCGAATGGCAGGGGATGGGCTACCCGCGACGTTGTCGCAACATCCAGGAAGCCGCGCGCGCGATCGTCGAACGACACGGTGGGGTCGTTCCGCGCGACCTCGAGTCCCTCATGGCCCTGCCGGGAATCGGTCCGTACACCGCACGTGCGATTCTCGCCTTCGCCTTCGGTGACGACGCCGCCGTCGTCGACACGAACGTTGCGCGCGTGCTGGCCCGCGTCGAAGGACGAGCATTGAAGCCCCGCGAGTCGCAGCAGACTGCCGACGTGTTGGTGCCGCGCGGAATGTCGCGCGAGTGGAACCAGGTCATCATGGACTTCGGTGCGACGGTGTGCAACGCCCGACGTCCGCAGTGCGGGTCGTGTCCGATCGAATCGACGTGCGGTTGGCACGGCATCGGTGACGACCCCGCGCAGCGGACCGCGTTCACAAGCCGACCTCAGGGACGCTTCGAAGGTTCGGACCGTCAGGCTCGGGGACGTCTGATGAAGGCACTGACCAACGGCACCGTGGCATCAACCGCAATCGCCGAAGTGATGTCGGTCGACACCGACAGGGCCGAGCGCCTGGCGGCGTCGTTGGTGTCCGACGGTCTCGTCGAATTACGCGAGGGGCATTACCGCCTCAGCGGCGGGCGCAAATAGCGTCGAGGATCGCGGGAAACGCCGCGTCGGCGATTGCGATCATCTCTTCGTCGGTTCGGTCCTGAATCGGGTGTTCGACAAACACGCGTGCCACGTCGGGAAAGCCGATGGCTTCGGATTGGGACACGGCCGCAGAGACGAACTCGCTCGAGGCGACGAACATCGAAGGCACGCCCCTCAGTTCAAGATCCGCGATGTCGTGCACACTGCACGACGTGCAGCTGCCTCAATCGGCGAGCGCCTCGATGACG
>CAYFNP010000291.1:0-2360 GCA_964344425.1 uncultured Bifidobacterium sp.
AGCGCTGGCGCGAACACCTCGAGGAAATGGACTACCTGCAGGAGGGCATCAACCTGCGTGCGATGGGCCAGAAGGATCCGCTCACCGAGTGGCAGCGCGAGGGTTACGAGATGTTCGGCGCGCTCATGAAGGGCATCGCGCAAGACTTCGTCAAGTACGTGATGCACGTCCAGGTCGTCACCGACGACGCGCCGGCCGGCGTGCAGAACCTGCAGCAGTCGTCGTCGGACAACGTCGACAGCTCGGGCTTCCGTGCCGCGGTCGAGGCTGCAGTCGCCGACGGGGATCTGCCTCCCGAGGTGGCTGCACCGGCAACTGCGCCCTCGAACACTCCCGTCGTGAAGAGCGAATTCGACAAGACGCCGCGCAACGCTCCGTGTCCGTGCGGGTCGGGCAAGAAGTTCAAGATGTGTCACGGCCGCGGCGCGGCCTGAACACGCCACCCTTTCGTCATGCGCGACTTCACCGACGCCATCCGTCAACTGCGTGAGCGGCTCGACGATGCCCGCGGTTACCTGAAAGTCGACACCGGTCGCGCGCGTCTCAGCGAATTGGAACTCGAGGTCGCCCGCCCCGATCTGTGGGACGACCAGGAACTCGCCAAGCGCGTGAACACCGAGTACGCCAACGTGAAGGGCGACATCGACGAGTTCGACGCTCTCTCGTCGGCGATCGATGACATCGAGGTGCTCCACGAACTGGCCCGCGAGGTCGACGACGCGACGCAGGAACCCGAGCTTGACTCGGGCATCACCGCGGCGTCACGCAAACTCGACGGTCTCGAAATGCGCAGCCTCTTCACCGGCGAGCACGACGAGGTCGACTGCATCGTTCAGATCAACGCCAAGGACGGTGGTGTCGACGCCCAGGACTGGTCGGAGATGCTGCTGCGGATGTACTCACGGTGGGCCGAGCGGCGTGGTTTCACGGTCGAGGTCGACGACGTTTCCGAGGGAACCGAGGCAGGCATCCTTTCTGCCGAATTCACCATCCACGGCCGGTATGCATACGGACTCATGACATCGGAACGCGGTACGCACCGACTTGTGCGCATCAGCCCGTTCGACAATCAAGGCCGGCGCCAGACCAGCTTCGCGTCGGTGCAGGTGTGGCCGGTAATGGACGCACCGAACGTCGACGTGAACGAATCCGAGATTCGCATGGAGGTGTTCCGTGCGTCGGGCGCGGGAGGCCAGCACGTCAACAAGACCTCTTCGGCGGTGCGTCTCATCCACGAGCCCACAGGTCTCGTCGCATCGTCGCAGGAAGAACGCAGCCAGTTGCAGAACCGCGAGAAAGCGATGAACCGTCTGAAGGCGATGATCGCCGCACGCATCGAAGAAGAACATCAGGCCGAGCGCGACCGCATCGCGGGCAAGCCCGCACAAGTCGGATGGGGAAGTCAGATCCGTTCGTACGTGATGCAGCCGTACCAAATGGTGAAGGATCTTCGCACCGAGGTCGAAGACGGCAACGTGACGGCGGTTCTCGACGGCGATCTCGACGAATTCATGGTGGGATTCCTTCGTTTTCGTCGTGCAAACGATTCCTCGGGTGCGTAGCCGACATCCACTGGTAGGTTCCTACCGACATGATTCGCCTCGACAACGTGACGAAGGTGTACGGCGCAGACACGGTTGCCGTCCGCGATGTCAGCTTCGACATCGGCAAGGGCGACTTCGTGTTCCTCGTCGGGCCATCCGGTTCGGGAAAGTCGACCTTGTTGCGTCTGATGAGTCGTCAGGAACGTCCCGAACGCGGTGACGTCTGGATCGCGGGCAAGAACGTCAACGAGATGCCCGACTCGCGAGTGCCGTACCTGCGGCGCAGCATGGGCAACGTCTTCCAGGACTACAAACTGCTCACCAACAAGACCGTCTTCGAGAACGTCGCCTTCGCCCTCGAGGTCATCGGCAAACCCCGTCACGTCATCGCCCAGCAGGTACCCGCCGTCCTTGAACTCGTCGGTCTGGCCGACAAGGCCGACCGATTCCCCGACCAGCTGTCGGGTGGCGAGCAGCAGCGCGTGTCGATTGCGCGTGCATTCGTCAACCGGCCGCTCATCATGCTTGCCGACGAGCCCACCGGAAACCTCGACCCCGCTACGGGCGAGGGCATCATGCAGCTGCTCGAGGCCATCAACCGCAGCGGCACCACGGTGGTGATGGCAACCCACGACCACCGCATCGTCAACCTGATGCGCAAGCGCGTGATTCAGCTCGACCGCGGAGTGTTGGTTCGCGACCAGGAACGCGGGGTGTACGAGTAATGCTGTCGCGCATCGCCTACGCCTTCCGCGAAACCTGGGCGAGTTTCCGCCGCAACCTCACGCTCACGGCCGCGGCCGTGCTGACGTCCGC
>CAYFNP010000292.1:0-2343 GCA_964344425.1 uncultured Bifidobacterium sp.
TCCCGTCGACACCCGCGTCGCTTCTCGCCGTCGTCGGCCCGGGCGGTGGCCTCGCGTCGCTGCAGATGATCGCTCTCGCTCCGGGCGGTGTCGGCGGAACCGTCGTCTCGATCCCGGTGAACTCCGCATCCTCGATTGCCGAGGGGGAAGACCCACGCCGGCTTTACGACGCATTCGTCGCGGGCGGCATCGAAGCGCTCACAAGCGACGTCGAAGCACTGCTCAACGTCACGTTCACCGCATCGGTCGCGGTGGGGGCCGATGATCTCACTGCAATGCTGTCGTCCATCGTCAGTGCGCCGGTTGAATTCGACCGTCCGGTCAAGGGTGTTCTCGGGGACGTCGTCACCGACGTACTTCCCGCGGGTAAACAAGCGATCGATGCCGGCCAGATTGCCAAGGCGCTTGCGGCGATCGAACCCGGCGCCAAGGAATCCGATCGTTTACCCCTGTTGAAGTCTCTGTGGGTCGGTATCGGCCAGAGCCAGCGCAATCCGTCGGTCGCGACGACAACTTCGTCGATCATGCCGGAATCGACCGCAATTGCCACCCAAACCACGGCGCCCGCACCCGACGTGAAGAGCTTCATCGACCGCCTCATGACGGGCCAGGTGCAGGTTTGGCAGTTCTCCGCCAGTCCGGTGCCGCAAGGAGACGCCAACCCCAACGGCCTCGACTGGTACGCCCTCGACCGCGCCGAGATCATTCTCGTCACCGCCAGCGTCGTCCCCTCGTCGGTGTCGTCGTTGCTGCCGTCGATCAACGTGCAGATCGACAGTCCGTTCAACGACGCTGCCATCACGCGCGAGGCCGTTCTGCGGTTCATGGCGCTCGGTGTCAACATCGTTCTCGTGCGCGAGATCGTCGCGACACCCACCCAGGAAACCGTTGCCGCCATCGCCGACGACACACTTGAGCCCGAAGTTGCGGCCTACGCGGCCAGCCTTGGAGTCCTTCAGATCGAACGCCAGAAGGTGCCGGTCGAGGGTGTCGACATGCGGCTCACTCTCGGTCTCGACTTCGAGAACTTCATCCGCGCAAATCCCTCCGACGGCCTGATCGCCGGAACCACAACCACAACGGCGGCCGAACAGTGATCGACGTCTCTTCGCGCGACCTCGCAGTCGACATCGCCCGCATCGCCGACGACAAGAAAGCAGACGACGTTCTTGTCATCGCGGTCGGCGACGTGCTCTCCATCACCGAGTACTTCGTTCTCGCAAGCGCCAGCAACCGACGCCTCGTCACCACCGTCGCCGACGAGGTCACCGCTCGGATTCGTGAAACCTACGGCCGCTCACCGCTACGCACCGAGGGCGTCGCCGAGCAACTGTGGGTACTCGTCGACTACGGCGACGTCGTCGTGCACGTCTTCGCCGAGGAGACCCGCCGCTACTACGAAATCGAACGTCTCTACAAGGACGTGCCGAAGGTCGACTGGCAGCAGTAGGCGGAACCGCCCACCGGCGGATAGAGTTCGAACACCCATTAGGGGCTATAGCTCAGTTGGCAGAGCGCTTCCATGGCATGGAAGAGGTCAGGGGTTCAATTCCCCTTAGCTCCACCAGAGTCAGAGGACGAAGTTGACGAGTCGTCCGGGGACGATGACTTCCTTCTTCGGCGTCGCGCCGGCAAGGAGTTCCTGGACCTTGGGGTCGGCCATCGCGGCGGCCTTGGTGGCGGCCTGATCGGCGCCGACGGCGACGTTGATGCGGTGCTTCACCTTGCCGTTGATCTGCACGGGAATTTCGACCGTGTCGCTGGCGAGCAGAGCGGGGTCGGCGGCGGGGAACTGCTGGTAGGTGATGGTCGTTGAGTGGCCGAGACGGTGCCAGACCTCTTCGGCAAGGTGCGGGCACAACGGTGACAGCATGATGGCCAGCGGTTCGGCGATTTCGCGTGGGCAGTTGCCCTTGTCGGCGACGTATGGGGTGAGTGCGTTGTTCAGTTCGATCAACTTGGCGATGGCGGTGTTGAAGCGCAGGTTGTCCATGTCGCCACCGACGCCGTCGATGCATTTGTGCAATGCGCGGCGGATGTCGTCCGAAGCCGGGTCGTCTGAGACGCGGGTTTCGCCGGTGTCCTCGTCGACGATGTTGCGCCAGATGCGCTGCAGGAAGCGTTGCATGCCGACGACGTCGCGGGTGTTCCACGGGCGGCTGGCCTCGAGTGGGCCCATGGACATTTCGTAGAGACGGAAGGTGTCGGCGCCGTACTCGGCGTACATGTCGTCGGGCGTGACGATGTTCTTCAGGCTCTTGCCCATCTTCCCGTATTCACGCGCGACCTCTTCGCCATCGAAGAACCATTTGCCGTCGTTTTCGGTGACTTCGTTGGCGGGAA
>CAYFNP010000293.1:0-2343 GCA_964344425.1 uncultured Bifidobacterium sp.
CATGTCGAGCACGCCCTGTGCCCACCAGGCATGCGCGAGGTTGCCCAACTGTGCACCGGCCTCGATACCGATGCGCAGGAAGTCTCCCGTTGCCTGCTCGGCTGCGGCACCGCCCAACACCGGTCCGCGCAGATACTCACGCGTGTACTCGGGGTTGTGCAGGAAGCCGCCCGATGCGAACACAACGCCCTTGCGTGCACCGATCAGCGCGGTGCGACGGCCGATGCGAGCCTCGACACCAACGACGTCGTTTGCCGAGTTGCGCACGACGTGCACGACTTCGGTGTCGAGCAACGTGCGCGCTCCGAACTTTGCCGCGCCGGACTGCAGGCGGTCGATCAGGAACTGACCGCCGGTCGGGTCGATGCCGGGGCGGTGCCCCGCCGGGTACTTCGCCTGAATGCAACGACCGGAATGGCGCCCGTCTTCGGGAAGCTGCGCGTAGTAGTCGGGGTAGGCAACGCTTTCGAGTTCCATCATTCCCGCGGCGACCGCCTCGTCGAGCACCTCGGACCCGCGGTCGTAAAACGCTTCGATGACCTTGTAGCGGTTGTCGGGAAGGCCGAGCGTGTCGTGGCGCGGATTGTAGAGCGTCGGGTAAGCCGTGCGCGCGAGGTAACGCAGCGCGGCAGCACGTTCGTCGGTGATTCCCTGGGCGCGCATCACGGGGTTGTCGCACACCCACATGACGCCACCCGACTTGCCCGTCGTTCCGCCGATGAACGAGGCCTTTTCGAGAACGATGACACTTGCACCGGTCGATGCAGCCGCGAACGCTGCACCGAAACCCGCGGCTCCGCTGCCGACGACCACGACGTCGGCAACCTCTTCCCACTCGGAACCCCAACCGTCTCCCATACGACAACCGTAACGATCGGTCAGGACCGTTTCGTTAGTCGGAGGTTCGCTACCCTCGGCTTCGTGCAGGACGACGCGTCGAGTTCCGAGACGACCCGCGTGAAGAAACCGGTGCTCGTGTGCACCGAATGCGGTTCGCCCTACGGTCGTGAATGGCACACGGCCGACGGAGTGGCGACGCTGTGTCCGACGTGCGCGCAGTTCTTCGGTCTCGGCTGTCCTTAGATTCGGCGCCGCTCAGATGCGGCGCGGTCGCGCGGCGGGCATCCAGTTCGGACCGGCCGTTGCGTCGATGTGGTCGACGAAGCGCTGGCCGACCGGTTCGACGAGGCCGAGGAACGCCTCGGTCTTCTCTTGGCCGAGATGCTGCCAACAGGGAACGCAGAGTTCGTTCGTGCGCGTCTCGAGCCATTGACGAAACTCGATGCCTTCGTCATTGACGACTCCGTCGGTGACGAACCCGCGCGCCGCCAATTTCGACAACGCCGCTGTGATTTGTTCGTCGTTTGCGCCACGGCTGCGGGGAATCCACTCCTTCGGGTATCCCATCCACGCATCGTGCAACAAACCTGCCTCGACGCCGTCGATCGCGTTCGCAGTGAGCAGTCCCCAGTGTGTGTCGCCCCGCCATTCGCGCAATGCGTTGACAGCCAGCCATGCCGAGACCAGTTGATCTTCTCCGCGTGGCCACGCGCGGTGCGCCGCGAACAGAACACGACCCGCCGACGGCATCGCATCGACGGTGCGCCACAGATCATCGGCAAGTGCGGCGAGACGGTCGCAGATTTCGGGTGCGAGTTCGCGCAGACCCTCTGCAACGGTGGCATTGCGCGCTTCGTACACCTTGTCCCACGTCGTTGCCGCGGCGGCAACATCGAGCGAGAAGTGAATGAGGAATCGGTCAATCGACCCGAACGCCGCTGTCACCGCATCGACACCCGCGCCGGCGAGTGGTGCGGCGCGGTTTGCGATGTAGTGGCCGAGGCCATCCTTCACGCCGAGTTCGGCATGTCGCGCTGCCGCACGCGGATCCCAGTAGATCCAGCCGATCAGTTGATGCGATGCGAATGCCGCGCGTCGTGCGAGGTCGGCCCAGTTCGGCGACATCTCAGGTGCGGCCGCGAATTGGTTCGGCGCCGTCCCACGTCGCCGCCAAGTTCGAGATCATCGCGTAGCGGGAGAGTTGTTCCTCGCCCGGGTCGATGAACTCGATGTAGGGGAAACCGGCGAAACCTTCCATGTAAAGGAACTCGAGGTTGCGGAACTCGCCCGACTGAACCTCGGCCGAACCGGCTGCACCGAAGTGCTTGCGTGCGGCATCGAGGTTGCACCAGTAACACACGTGGTGCACTCCGCTGCCGCCGGCCGCGAGGAACTCGTTGTAGATCGACGGAATCGACGGATCAGGTTGAATGAGTTCGATCTGCATGTCGCCGCTGTAGGCGATGCCGCCCTTTATCGCGAAGGGCACGCACTCGCCGCGGT
>CAYFNP010000294.1:0-2338 GCA_964344425.1 uncultured Bifidobacterium sp.
ACTCAGTGAGGCCGGACTTCAGGTACTGCGCGAAACAATCGACGACCATGAGGTCGCGGGGGTAGGTCAGCCGCTTGCGCACCTTGTCGATGGAGAGCCATTCGACTTCGTCGACCTCGTTGTTCGGTGAGTGTTCGCCGCTGGCAACCGTCATCGTCCAGTAGCGCACCCGCTTGGGGCGACCCTTGCGATCGATGTACGAGACGCGGGCGATTTCGTGACCGAGACGGCAGTGGAGACCCGCCTCCTCGAAAACTTCGCGCAGAGCGCAGTCCTCTTCGCTGGAGTCGGAGTCGTCACGCTTGCCTTTGGGAAAGGTCCAGTCGTCGTATCCTTCGCCCGGGCGGTGAACGAGGAGTAGTTCTGCGGAGCCGTCCGCGGCCCGACGCCACACGACGCCTCCCGCTGCACGGATGATCTTGTCTGCCATCGGCTTACATCGTTGCAGAGCCGGGTGCCGTGCGCCGAACTTGGTGAGCCGACCAGAGGACGGGGCCGACGAGGTTCAGCAGCGTGCCGGCGGCGAGGCGGGTGTCGCGCGACCAATCGAATTGATGCGCGAGCTGCGTCGCCAGAAGTCGCGCGGGGACGAATGCAACGGTGAGTGCGATGGCGCCGACGAGAGCCGCCCGGTAGAGCCGTCGTTCGATGCCGTGGCGGTCGACACCAGCCAGTTCGAACGCGAACCGTTCGTCAACCCCTTCGTGGTTGCAGGCCAGCGCGAGCCGGACCCGCGTACGAACGATCGCGCGAACCTCGGTCGACGCGCCGATGGCAACTGTCGCGACGGCAACGAAGGTATTGAGGGCGAGGGATTGGACGAAGCTCATGGCCCCATCCTGCGACGGGGGTGTGGCAGGTCGTGGGCCCCGTCAGTGCTGGCCGCGGACGATCAGCTTGCGGGCTTCCTCGACGAACACCACGCTGCTGGCCACTGCGGCGCAGATGAGCCACTGGCTGAATGAGATCGAGGCGACGTTGAACAGGTCCTTCAGCGGCGCGATGACCGTGACGAGAACCTGGAAGAAGCCGGCACCACCGAGGGCGGCCCACAGTCGCCAGTTCGACAACGTGCGCCGGTTGAAAACGCTGTGCGTTTCGTTGCGTGCATTGAGGATGTTGAAGAACTGGAAGAAGACGAACGTACAGAATGCCATCGTTCCTGCGACGCTGGCTTTGTCGTAGCTGGGTTCGCCGGGGGCGAGCTGCAGCACCAGAAGAGTGCCGACGGCCATCGTGATTGCCGAGGTGATGACCGCTGACCAGCGACGCTTGGTGAGAATTGGTTCGTCCATCGGACGCGGTGGCTGTTGCATGACGTTGGCGACGGGCTTGTCGAACGCGAGCGCCATTGCGGGTGGGCCGTCCATGATGATGTTCACCCACAGAATCGCGATCGCCGCAAAGGGCTTGCCGTTGGCGATGCCGAAGATAGATGCGATGAGGAAGAGTGCGGAGAATCCGATGGCGGTGGACAACTGGAAGCGAACGAACGACACGATGTTGTGGTAGATCGCACGCCCCTGACGCACAGCGCCGACGATGGTGGCGAAGTTGTCGTCGGTGAGCACCATTGTCGCGGCTTCCTTCGACACCTCGGTGCCGGTGATTCCCATCGCAACGCCCATGTCGGACTTCTTCAGTGCCGGTGCGTCGTTCACGCCGTCACCGGTCATCGCGACGACGCGCTTCTTCGACTGCAACAGTCCGACGAGCCGCATCTTGTGTTCGGGTGCGACGCGGGCGAACACACCGATTTCGTCGATCTGGTCGCGCAGCTCGTCGTCGGTCATGCGTTCGATGTCGGCGCCGGTGATGGCGCGACCCTCGATGCCCAACTGCCTGCCGATGCTGGCCGCCGTGACGGCATGGTCACCGGTGATCATCTTCACCTCGATGCCCGCGCTCTGGGCCTCGGCGATTGCGAGACGTGCCTCGGGGCGGGGCGGGTCGACGATGCCGACGAGTGCGGCGAGCGTCAGATCATTGAGCAGGTCTTCGACCTTGCCGCCCGACGAGACGAACTCGTCCCATTCGGCATCGGGCAACTGGCGCACGGCGAGGGCGAGCACGCGCAGACCATCGGCTGCCATTGCGTCGTAGTGGGCGTCGAGTGCGGCGCGGTGTGTCGACATTGCTGCCGTGTCGTGCATCCACAGCACCTGGTTGCAGCGTGCCATGACGACGTCGGGAGCACCCTTCACATAAATGCGGACGAGACTGCCACCACCGGGAATGGGGAAGCGGTGCACGGTCGCCATGTACTTGGTGGCCGAATCGAAGGGCACTTCGGCGATACGCGGGTATTCGCCGCGCACTTGGGCGACGTCGATACCCA
>CAYFNP010000295.1:0-2338 GCA_964344425.1 uncultured Bifidobacterium sp.
CGACACGACGACGCGCTCGGTGCCGTTGATGATGAAGGTGCCCTTCTCGGTCATCATCGGGAAGTCACCCATGAACACGAGCTGTTCGCGGATTTCACCGGTGGCGCGGTTGCTGAAGCGAGCGCGCACGAGGATCGATGACTGGTAGGTATGACCCTTCTCGCGGCACTCCTCCACTGTGAACTTCGGCGGCGGACACAGCATCTCGTCCTCGGGGTCGTACTCGAGTTCGAGACTGAGGTTCTCGGCGAAGTCCTTGATCGGCGAGATGTCGCGGAACGTCTCGGCCAGGCCCTTCTTCAGGAAGTCCTCGAAGCTCTTGCGCTGGATGTCCAAGAGATCGGGCATCTCGAGCCGCTCATCGAGGTTGGCGAACGAGTAACGCTCGCGGGCAGACAGTCGTGTGGCCAAGGTGAACTCCTCAGATCAACGGGCGACGGACAGAAACAGAACGGGGCGCGCTGAAGCAGAACTCAGGGACGACAAAAGAGAACGGCGACGCACGGCAACGGACGAGACTACCCCTCGGGGGCGCACGAATCCAACCGCCACCAGCACCTTTGCCGGGCGGTCCGTCGGTTGGGCGACACCGTAAACGGGCAGATGGGTCGGGGTCAAGGACCCTCGGGCCCACAATGCAACCGGCCCGGGGTCTCCCCCGGGCCGGAACTGCTGGTCGCGGGGCTGGGCCCCGAGCGAATTACTTGATTTCGACCTTGGCGCCCGACTCTTCGAGCTTGGCCTTGGCCTTGTCGGCGTCTTCCTTGCTGACCTTCTCGAGAAGGGGCTTGGGGGCTCCGTCGACGAGGTCCTTGGCTTCCTTCAGGCCGAGGTTGGTCAGTTCGCGGACAACCTTGATGACCTGGATCTTCTGGGCGCCGGCGTCGGCGAGGATGACGTCGAATTCGTCCTTCTCCTCGGCGGCTCCACCACCAGCGGCGGCTCCACCACCAGCGGCCACGGCGGCCACGGCCACCGGAGCAGCGGCGGTCACGCCGAACTTCTCCTCGAACGCGTCGAGAAGCTCCTTCAGTTCGATCACGGTCAGGGCGGCGATGCCGTCCAGGATCTGGTCCTTGGTAATGCTCATGTCTTTTCTCCTGTTTGAGTACTTGGGTTTTTGCTGTGCAGGAAGTCCTGCGAGTTGGGTTGGTGTGTCGGCTCGGAGCCGACGGGATCAGGCGGCGGCCTTCTGATCGAGAAGTGCCTTCAAGCCGTAAGCCATGTTGCGGGGCAGAGCCTGCAACAGACCGGCGGTCTTGACGAGCGGTGCCTGCAGCGCGCCAGCGAACTGGGCGAGCAGAACCTCGCGCGGCGGCAGATCGGCCAGTGCCTCGACATCCTTGGCGCTGAGCGACGAGCCTCCGAGGGCACCGCCCTTCAGGACGAGCAACGGGTTCGTCTTGGCGAACTCGCGCAGGACCTTGGCGACGGCAGCCGCATCTCCAGTGACGAAGGTCAGGGCGCTCGGTCCGACCAATAGGTCGACGAGAGCCGAGTTACCGGTTTCGACGGCGGCACGACGAGCGAGGGTGTTCTTGTACACCTTGTGCTCGCCACCGGCATCGCGCAGTGCACGACGCAGTTCGGCCAGGTTGCCCACGGTCAGACCGCGGTACTCCGACACGAACATCGTGCTGACCGACGACATCTTGCCGACGATCTCGGCGACGGTCGCGACCTTCTCCGGACGGGGATTCTCCACGTGTTTTCCTCCTTTCGCTTCTACTCGGGCGCTCGCAGATGCGGCACCACGAGGAGCGAAAGGCTCCGTGCAGTCCCACCTCGGTTGGCTGGTTCGAGGAACCATTTACCCACCCGAAGGTGGACCGACTGTCTCTGGCAAGCGAATTGGTTGTGATCGGGAAACTATCGGTCGGTTCGGCTGAACCAACCGTCGGACTCAGACCGTCTCGCTGCGGAGGCGGTTGAGATCGACCTTCACACCGGGGCCCATGGTGGACGACACGGTGATCTTCTTGAGGTAGCGACCCTTGGCCGAAGCCGGCTTGGCTCGCTGGATCTCGTCGATGACGGCGCGGAAGTTGGCTTCGATCTGTTCGATCGAGAAGCTCACCTTGCCGAGCTGCACGTGCACGTTGCCGTAGCGATCGGTGCGATATTCGACCTTGCCGCCCTTGAATTCGCCGACGGCGCGACCGACGTCCTGGGTGACGGTGCCGGTCTTGGGGTTGGGCATGAGGCCACGCGGACCGAGCACACGACCGAGACGACCGACGAGCGGCATCATGTCGGGAGTGGCGATGGCCAGATCGAAGTTGAAGTTGCCCTTCTCGATCTCGGCGGCGAGATCGTCGGCGCCCACGAGATCGGCGCC
>CAYFNP010000296.1:0-2329 GCA_964344425.1 uncultured Bifidobacterium sp.
AGCCGAAGCCACTGACCCCGCGACAAGCCGAGCAACTGGCGCAGGCCGGCTACACGAACTACCTCGCGAAGGGTGGCGAGTTCGAGGCGAATTCCGCTTTCCTCGTGCCGGGCGGCAACGAGGCGTTGACGATGGTCGGCGTCATCGACTGGGAGAACCACAGGGGGCGTGCAATGGTGCGCGGCGAGGGCAAGGATGCCGGCATCGCCGAGGTGTACTGGGAAGAGAAGTTCATCCTCGAGCGTCGGCCGGGTTTGGACACGGTGATCTCATCGCTCGGCGGGCCGAAGGCCGCTTGGATCGCGCGGGCACCCGACCCGGCGTCGCGTCAACTCGACCGATTGGTCGGTCTGATAGTCGGCATGGCGGCCGAACAACCCGACAACGCAGTCTTGCTGCAACAGAAGGAAGATGCCGCGTTCCTGCGCGACGACGAGCTGCGCGGGACGCCGGTCGAGGTTCTGCGTTACAGCAACCGCAACATCTACTGGCTCAATGCGACCGACGGGTCGATGCTGCGCTTCGAGGGCAATTCGGCGGGCGGCAATGCACCCGTCGTCATCGATGTGGTGGCGCGAAAGGTCGTCGATCCGGTTCGTCCGGATTCCGCTGATGTGATTCCCGTGAACCAGATCTCCGAGATCTACGCGGGACTGATGGGAAATTGAGTCGAAGGTGAACGCCTTGCGGCGCTTCGTCGCCGCGAATGCGGTGTTGTTGGTTGCTGTCGGCGTGCTCGCGTCGTGCGGTGATACACCGAAGGGCCCGAATGACGCCGACCGCGTGTTCGTCGGTGCAATGGTGCCGCATCACATGTTGGGAATCGAGCTGATCGACGATGCGGTGCCGCGTGTCGATGACGTGCGACTGAGGCGGCTGGTCTTCAAGATGTCGGCGTACCACGACAGCGAACTGCACGATCTCGAGAAACGAGCGAAGGACTGGGGTGTGGTGTCGCCGCAGCAGTTTCCCGGGTGGATCGACCCTGCGAAGATCGACGCGATGTCGCGGTTGTCGGGCACGGACTACGACGTTCGGTGGCTTGACCTCATGATCGAACACCACGAGGGTGCCGTCACGCTGGCCGATGTCGAGGCCTCGGAGGGTGCCAACGACGACCTGCGGTCACTGGCCCGTCGGATCGCCGAGGCCCAGCGGGACGAGATCGCAAAGATGCGCGAACTGCGCGGTTCGCTCGTCGCCGGGTGACGCCATTGCGGTTCGGGGCGCTCGGGGTTAGGCTCAGGGCAGTGATTCGTTTCCTGAGCCTCCTCCTTACGTAACGGCGACAGCCGCATATCGCTGTCGCCGATCCTCCTGCGCCCGAAAGGCCAGGGGGATTTTTTGTTTCTCCGATCAAGTCCCGAATACAGCCGCAACAGAAAGCCAGACCAATGCCACCAGCAAACGTGACCCCCAAGAAAATGGCCTTCGAGAAGTACAAGCCGTTCGTCCCCGTGGTTCTCACCGACCGCACGTGGCCGAACCGCGTCATCGACAAGGCACCGCTGTGGTGTTCGGTCGACCTGCGTGACGGCAACCAGGCGCTCATCGACCCGATGGACCCCGAGCGCAAGCGGCGCATGTTCGTGGAACTGGTGAAGATGGGCTTCAAGGAGATCGAGGTTGGCTTTCCGTCGGCCAGCCAGCCCGACTTCGACTTCGTGCGGATGCTCATCGAAGAGGACATGATCCCCGACGACGTCACCATTCAGGTGCTGGTGCAGAGCCGGCCCGAGCTGATCGAGCGCACGTATGAGTGCATCGCCGGGGCGCCGCGCGCGATCGTGCACTTCTACAACTCCACCAACCCACTGCAGCGTCGCGTGGTGTTCGGTCTCGAAAAGGAAGGCATCGTCGACATTGCGGTGAATGCGGCGAAGCTGTGCAAGAAACTGGAAGAGACAGTTCCGGGCACGAAAGTGCGCTACGAGTACTCGCCCGAGTCGTTCACGTTGACCGAGCCGGAATTCGCGATCGAAATCTGCGAGGCGGTGATGGAGGTCATCGAGCCGACTCCCGACAAGCCGATCATCCTGAACCTGCCGGCAACGGTCGAGTGCTACTCCCCCAACGTGTACGGCGACGTCATCGAATGGTTCGGTCGCACCATCAAAAACCGTCAGTCGATCGTGTTGTCACTGCACCCGCACAACGACCGTGGGTGCGCGGTGGCAGCCGCGGAATTCGGCGTGATGGCCGGCGCCGACCGCGTCGAGGGCACGTTGTTCGGCAACGGCGAGCGCACGGGCAACGTCGACGTGGTGAACCTGGCGATGAACCTGTTCATGAACGGCGTCGACCCCGAACTCGACATCACCGACATCGA
>CAYFNP010000297.1:0-2316 GCA_964344425.1 uncultured Bifidobacterium sp.
CTCAAGCAGCGCGTGCCGAAGTTGAAGGGCTTCAACAACCCGTTCCGCGTCGAGTACTGCGCGGTCAACCTCGACTCCATCAACTCGCTCACCGACGCCGAGGTCACCCCCGAGGTGTTGGTCGAGCGCGGCGTTGCCCGCAAGGGCAAGCCGGTCAAGGTTCTCGCCCGCGGCCAGATCACGCGTCCGGTCAAGGTCAGCGCGCACGCGGTGTCGAAGGCGGCCGAGGCAGCCATCACCGCCGCGGGTGGCAGCGTTACCATCCTTCCGCCCACCTTCAAGGGTGTGCGTCCGCCCGCCAAGGGCAACCAGTTCACCAACCGCTAGCCCCCACCGGCGAAAAGGAGCACCTCAGTGCTTTCGAACCTGAAGAACATCTTCAAGGTCACCGATCTCCGCAACAAGATCTTCTTCACCGTGGGGATGGTCATCATCTACCGCTTCGGTGTGTCGCTGCGCGTGCCCGGCGTCGATGGCGCCGCGGTGCGTCAGTTGCGCGAGGCTGCCAAGTCGCAGGGTGCCCTCGGATTCCTCAACCTGTTTTCGGGCGGCGCGTTCGGGTCGTTCTCGATCTTCGCCCTCGGCATCATGCCGTACATCACCGCCAGCATCATCATGCAGGTGCTGACGGTTGTCATTCCGAAGCTCGAGGAGTGGCAGCAGGAGGGCGCGGTCGGCCAGCGCAAGATCACGCAGTGGACGCGCTACGTCGCGATCGGCATCGCTTTGCTGCAAGGTGCGGGTCTCACCTTCATCTTCGGCCAGGGCCGCGGTTCGGCATTCTTCGGTGCCGCGAACAAGGCACCCGACGTCGTGTTGCTCGATCCGTTCATGCCGCGTGCGCTGCTCGTCATCCCCACGCTCGTCGCGGGAACCGCGTTCCTCATGTGGCTGGGCGAACTGATCAGCCAGCGCGGTATCGGAAACGGCATGTCGATGATGATCTTCGCGTCGGTCGTCAGCGGCCTTCCGTACAGCTACTTCTCGATCCTGCAGAGCAAAAAGTTCATCGTGTTCGCGATTCTCGTGGCGGTCTCGGTGGGAATCCTGTTCGCGGTCGTGCGCGTCGAGTTGGGTCAGCGCCGCATTCCGGTGCAGTTCGCCAAACGCGTCGTTGGTCGTCGCATGTACGGCGGACAGAGCACGTACATTCCGCTCAAGGTGAACCAGGCGGGCGTCGTGCCCATCATCTTCGCGTCGTCGATCCTGCTCCTGCCGGTTCTCGCGTCGAACATGCTCGGTAGCGCCGAGGGGTGGCGCGGGTCGATCGCCGGATTCGTGAACGACTACCTGATCAACAGTCAGAACATGTTGTACATCTCGATCTTCTTCGTCTTGATCGTCGCGTTTGCGTACTTCTACAACTCGATCGCCTTCGACCCGATTCGTCAAGCCGACCAGCTGCGCAAGCAGGGCGGCTTCATCCCCGGCATCCGTCCCGGAACGCAGACCGAGCGATTCTTCGCAAAGACGGTCAACCGCATCACGTTGCCCGGCGCATTGTTCGTCGCGGTCATTGCGATCCTGCCCTACATCATCCTCTGGGTCGGCGATGTGCGGTCGTTCCCATTCGCCGGAACAACGGTGCTCATCGCGGTTGGTGTCGCTCTCGAACTCATGCGTCAGATCGACAGTCAGCTCATGCTGCGCAACTACGAGGGTTTCCTCAAGTAGTCGGTGGCTTCGGCCGACCGACGAGTCGACGGAATCTCGAACATGACGAAAGGCACGCGCATCGTGTTGCTGGGCCGACAGGGCTCGGGCAAGGGCACTCAGTGCGTTCGTTTGTCGCGCCACTACGTCGTTCCGCACATCTCCACCGGTGACATGTTGCGCGCCGCGGTGCGCGAGGATTCACCCCTTGGTCGCAGTGTCGCCAAGGTGATCGGCGAAGGGGCGCTGGTCAGCGACGAACTGATCGTCGAGATCGTGCGCGACCGCCTGACCCGGCCCGACGCGCGGCGTCGCGGGTTCCTGCTCGATGGTTTCCCGCGCACGGTCGCCCAGGCCGTGGCGCTCGATGACATTGCCAACGACACGCCGCTCGATGCGGTGATCGACCTCGTCGTTCCGCGCGAGATGGTGCTCAGTCGACTGTCGGCCCGCCGCGTCTGCCGCGATTGCGGTGCCAACTACCAGGCCGGTGCGGTGTCACGGTCGCCGTGGACCTGCGAGATCTGCGGTGGCGACGTGGTGCAACGCGATGACGACACCCCCGACGCCATCAACCGCCGCCTCGACCTTTACGAAACCCAGACCGCGCCGCTGATCGAGTTCTACGGCACGTCCGGCCGGCTGCACCCCGTCGACGGGGTG
>CAYFNP010000298.1:0-2316 GCA_964344425.1 uncultured Bifidobacterium sp.
CGGTGATCGCACCGACCGCACGGTGCACGAACGCGGCACGCACGTCGTCGCGCTCCAACTTGCGCAGGCTCTCGGTGACGGCCTCGAGCGAGCCGTGCACGTCGGCCTTGATGATCACGTTCAACGTGGCGACCTCGCCGGCCTGGATCTGGGTGAAGATGTCTTCGAGCTTCACGCCGCGCTGCACGCGGGCGTCGCCGCGCTGGCTGAGCGTGCGGAAGCGCTGCTCGCGGGCCTCGGCTACCGTGCGCGCGGTGCGCTCGTCCGGTGCCGCGCGGAACTCATCGCCCGCGCCGGGAACGGCGCTGAGTCCGAGGATCTGCACCGGCGTCGAGGGGCCAGCTTCCTTGACCTGTTCGCCGCGACTGTTGATGATCGCGCGCACCTTGCCCCACGCCGCACCCGCGACCATCGGGTCACCGACCTTCAGCGTTCCCTTGTCGACGAGCACGGTGGCGACCGGACCGCGTCCGACGTCGAGCTGAGCCTCGAGCACGATGCCCTTCGCGCGACCCGTCGGGTTCGCTTCGAGTTCGTTGACTTCGGCGACGACGGCGAGCTGCTCGAGCATCTCGTCCACGCCGAGACCGCTCTGTGCGGACATCTCGACGACGATGGTGTCACCGCCCCACGCTTCGGGCGTGAGCTGCTGTTCGGCGAGCTGGGCCATCACGCGCGGAACGTCGGCGTTGTCCTTGTCGATCTTGTTGATCGCGACCACGATCGGCACCTCGGCGGCTCGTGCGTGGCTGATCGCCTCGATGGTCTGAGGCATGACGCCGTCGTCGGCGGCGACCATCAACACGACGATGTCGGTGACCTGCGCGCCTCGGGCACGCATCTTGGTGAATGCCGCGTGACCGGGCGTGTCGATGAACGTGATCGTCTTGCCGTTCTTCTCGACCTGGTACGCACCGATGTGCTGGGTGATGCCGCCCGCCTCGCCTGCGACGACGTTGGCCTCGCGAATGCGATCGAGCAGCGTCGTCTTGCCGTGGTCGACGTGACCCATGACGGTGATGACCGGCGGTCGCGGCTGCTGTGCGGTCGGGTCGTCGTCGTCGGAGTCGTCGAAGAGAGCCTGCAGTTCCATCTCTTCTTGCTGACCCGGATCGACGAGCAGGATCTCCGCCCCGATCTCGAGTGCGAACAACTCCATCTGCTCGTCGGCAAGCGTCATCGTCGCGGTGACCATCTCGCCGTGCTCGAGCAGGAATCGCACGACGTCTGCCGACGTGCGGTTCAGCTTCGGTGCGAACTCTTGTGCGGACGAACCGCGCTCGACGATGACGATCCCCTCGGGAACCGGAGCGTTGCTCGCGGTGTAGGTCGTCGGCGTCTGCGGCAACATCTCGTCGAAGTCCTGACGACGACGAGCGCGCGACTTCTTCTTCGGTGCACGACGCTGGCCATTGCCACGACCACCGGGACCGCCGGGACCGCCACGACCTGGAGGGCCACCTGGGCCACCGCGACCTGGACCACCTGGGCCACCGAATCCGCGACCTGCGCCTGGACCTCCCGGGCGTTGACCCATGCCGGGACGACCGGCACCTGGACCACCGGGGCGACCAGCTCCTGGACTCGTCGGACGCGACGGACCGCCGGTGCCGACGGGACCGCGACCGAGTGCACTCTGCGGAATGCGACCCGTGCGCGCACCGGTGCCAGCTGGGCGCGGACCACCGGGGCCACGACCCATCGGCGGACGCGGACCTTCATTGGGACGGCGCAATCCGCCGGGCGGCGGTGGAATCGGGCGCCCGCTGCCGGGCGGCGGCGGAATCGGTCGACCACTCGGCGCGAGGCGAGGCTGTGGTCCGCCCTGGGGAGGACGAGGAGTTGTGGGCGGAGTCGGGCGCGGCGTTGGCGCACTCGGCGAAGGTGGAGTGACGCGCACCGAACCACCGGTGATGATGTTCGGCGACTTCGCTGCGGGCTTCGCCGATGTCACGACGCTCGGCGCAGGTGTCGGAGCCTCAGGAGCTGGTGCGGGAGTCGGTGCTGCAACCGGCTCGACGCTCGGAGTCGTTTCCTCGACCGCATCCGTCGACTTCTTCGCGGCCTTCTTCGCAGGAGCGCGCTTGGCTGCAGCCTTCTTGACGGGCTTCGCATCGTCGCCGCCGTCGTCCGCTTTCTTCGCCGCCTTCTTTGCCGCCTTCTTCACCGGCTTTGCTTCTTCTGGCTGCTGTTCGCGAATCAATCCGTCGCGTTCGGCACGCGCACGAACACGGTCGGCCTGCTGCTCGATGATCGTCGACGAGAGTCCCTTGACGCCGATCGACAACTTCGCACACAAATCAAGGGTCTCTTGAT
>CAYFNP010000299.1:0-2308 GCA_964344425.1 uncultured Bifidobacterium sp.
GCCTCGAGGTCGGCGATCACTCGGTCGACTGCATCACCGCTTGTCGTCATGCCGCGACCCTAAGAAACCAGCCCGGGAAAAACCAACTGTGCTGGTCGAAACTCGTGCCCGGAAATGACGAATGGGGGGCTTGCGCCCCCCATTCTCAACACTCCGAACCGAAGCTTGATGCTTGGTTTGTTACTTCTTCTTCGCAGCCTTCTTGCGGGCTGCCTTCTTGCGCTTGGGAGCGGCCTTCTTGGCGGCCTTCTTCGGGGCTGCCTTCTTTGCGCGCTTCTTCGGTGCAGCCTTCTTGGCGGCCTTCTTCGGAGCTGCCTTCTTTGCTGCCTTCTTCGGTGCGGCCTTCTTACGGGCCTTCTTTGCTGCTGCCACTGTGGTTCCTCTCTTTTGGATTACTTACGGTTTGGATTCAACTCTGCCTTGAGCGTTGAGCTCGCGGAGAACTTCATTGCGGTCGAAGCCGGGACCGTCACTGCGTCACCCGTTTGCGGGTTGCGACCAGTACGGGCCTTGCGCTTCGTGGTGCTGAACGAGCCAAAGCCCGGCCACGCAACCTTGTCACCGTTCTTCGTGGTTTCGACAACCACAGTGAAGAACGCGGCGACTGTCCGTTCGGCATCTGCCTTCGAGACACCTGCCTTTTCAGACACCGCATCAATGAGCTCTGCCTTGGTCATGTTGGTATTTCCTCCTCGGAATCGGAGCGTTGTGCACTACATATCTGAGTACGTCTCGCAGGTGATTACAAGCATTTCCGCATTTCGCGACGCCGTGGAGGGTCGATGAATCGCGAACGCGACGTCGTCGATGCGACCGCATTCGGCGTGCATTCCTGTGCAGTTGACACGTGCGCAACGAGGCCACGAGACGGACGAACGGACCACTTCCGACGCGGCTGACCTGCACTATCGGAATCCCGCAAACCCTTGTGCAGCAAGGGTTTCCCGACACCTCCACATTCCGATCCGCGTCGCCGCGAATCGTTTCGATGCGTTCTTCTCGTGCGTCACGCGACATCACGAATTGCGAAATGAATCGCGGTGTCCGTGCGCTTCGCAAGGCACAAACTGGGCCCCGCAAAACTTTCCAAAAAATTTCCGAAAAAATTCCGTCGGAGACCCCTCTCGAGGGTCGAAATCCGCTCCGCCGGTCGTCGAACGACACGGCGGCGGATCTCGGTTGGCGGTCCACCATTCGCCGATGCGCATCGGCAACACTACGCAGGTTGCGTTCTTCACTCGCATCCGTTCGACACACGATGTCGCTCGCTCCTGCGCTCGCGCTGAAACAGGAAAGGGGTGGCGATGACTGAGACGCGCCACGTGGCCGGTTCCCAATCATCCCCCCTCGAAGAAGTTCACAGAACGAAACAACGCACGCGCGTCATTCTCGACACGTCAGTTCTCATTGGTGATCCGTCGAGCCTCACCGCATTCCCCGGAAGTGATGTCGTCGTTCCACTCACGGTCGTCGAGGAACTCGACGGACTAAAGACGCGCGTCGACGACGTTGGGCGTGCGGCGCGCACCGCACTGCGCACCCTCGAGGACCTGCGCAAGCGCGCGGGCGGCGTGCTGGACACCCCCCTCGAGGTGCACCCCGACGGAGGCAGCGTCCACATCGAGGTGAACGGAATTCAACGGCACCTGCTGGTCGAACACGGTCTCGACCCCGCCATCCCCGACAACCGCATCATCGGGGCGGCCCTTGGCCAGGCCCAAACCGCCCCGACCCGCCTGATCTCGAACGATGCCGCCCTGCGCATCAAGGCCGCCCACATGGGCATTCCCGCCGACGAGCACCAGCCCGTCGGACGCGCAGCAAGTACGCGACCGATGGGATGGGTCAACCTGCCCGCGCCGTACCAAGTGATCGACGACCTCTACGCCGCGGGGGCGATTCCCGCCGACGCAGTCGAGGGTGGCGAGATGCAGCCGGAGAATTCCTTTGCCGTCCTTCGCGACGGCTCGCAGTCGGCGCTCGCGCGCCGCCGCCTCGATGAATGGATGCTGTTGCCGAGCGGCGCCCCCGAAGCGTGGGGGCTACGGGCCCGCAGCAAGGAGCAGCGCTTCGCCCTCGAACTTCTCCTCGACCCGGAAGTCGCCGTTGTTGCCCTCGACGGGCGCGCCGGCACGGGCAAGACCGTGATGGCGATCGCCGCGGGTCTCGAGCAGGTGGTTGAACAGCGCCGCTACGAGCGGCTCGCGGTTTATCGGCCGCTCGTGCCCGTCGGTCGCGCCGAGGTGGGTTTCCTGCCGGGCGGCCTCGACGAAAAACTCGACCCGTGGATGTCGGCCATTCACGACTC
>CAYFNP010000300.1:0-2307 GCA_964344425.1 uncultured Bifidobacterium sp.
CGCTCGACGCCGAGATCGACGTACACCGGGCGACCGTCGGTGGTGACGGCGCTCGCCGGAGCGGCGACGACACCGCAACCGTGCGTGTAGAGAAGGTGCCGCGACACCCACGTGCCGTTCGGAATACCCGCGCTGTTCAGTTCGCGCGTTGCGAGCATGACCTGTTGCATGCGACCGTCGATCGAGTAGCGGTCGACGTCGAGGTCGCGGATCGCGTAGAACGAGGTCAGACCTTGGTCGAGTGCGAAGCGATCGCGCATCTGCGTCGGCTCGAGTTGGCGGACGTCCTTCAGCGCCGAAACGTTCTCGGTGACGTCGGCGGTGGAAATGGACCCGACCGTGAAATCCAACTTTTCGACCTTGTCGAGACCGAGCGCCGTCTTCGTCGACGACAGGTTGCGCTCGATGTAGGGCAGTTCGCGGCTGCTGACGTTCGGTTGCACGACGAAGCGCTGGATGATCGCGGGATACACGGTTCCCGCAACGACGGCGACGATGGCCCACAGGCCAACGGCGAGCACGGGCAAACGCCAGCCGCGCTGGCGGATGTTCCACAGGAACAGCAGCGCAACGGCGAACGACACGAGGATCATCAGGTTGAGAGCCGGCAACTGCGCCTTCACGTCGGTGTACGTGGCTCCCTGCACGACGCCACGTCCCGAACGCGTCAGGTCGAAGCGCTGCAACCAGTAGTCGGCCGCGCGGATGAGGGCGAGACCCGCCAGCAAGACCGACACGTGCACCTTTGCCTGCGGCGAAACGCGCTGGTCGGGGTCCTGCACGCGGATCGAGCCGTTGATGTAGTGCGACACGCCGGTCATCACGGCGACCAAGACCAGTGCGCCGAATCCCCACGTGACGACGAACTCGGCGAACGGCAGACGGAACACGTAGAAACCGATGTCGGTGTTGAACTGGGGGTCCTTGATTCCGAACGACTTGTGATTGCGGAACATCATCCAGTTCTGCCACTGGGCGGCTGCGGGCAGGCTGACGACCAACCCCAGCACGATCGCGATGAGGGTGCGTGTGAGCAACCGACGCTTGCGCATGAGTGACCGCAACTGACCGAGCGCGCGCTGTTCCTGCGAGTCGGGGACGGACAGCGGCGCCAGCCGGTCGGCAATGAGCAGGTTCACCCACAGAACGAGGGCAAAGACAAGTGTGAACGCGCCGACCAGCAGGAACTTGGCGCGCAGGATGCCCCAGTACACGTCGGTACGACCGATCGACCTGTGCCACAGCACGTTGACGTAGAAGGCCGACAGGCTGCGTGCCGAGAGAACAAGGACGAGGAGCAACGCAAAGACCGCGATGATGGCGATGCGACCACGTCCCGGCTTGCGGATTCTGATCTTGGGCATGCGTGGGGAATTACCTGGCAAATCCGAGGGGTTGCGCACGACGCGAAGGCTAGTGCGGCTGCGGTGCTAGGAGGCAACGGCAGCCCGCGTGTGCGAGTGGTTGCGAATGCCCCGTCGGGAATTCATTGCCCAAGGCAACACACCCGGCGAGAGAGTTGTCCTCGGCGTCGGCGCACGCCGGCCCGTTCGGGTCGACCATCCAACACACTTGCGTGCCGGGTGCAAATGTCACGTACATGCCACGGCTGTAGGCAAGGCACGCGATGTCGTCGACATGTTCGTCGATGTGTGTCGACTTCCACTGTCGGTACACACCGCGCAACGCCTTGGCCGCACCTTCCTTGTCGCCGGCATGCATGGCAAGAACTTCGGCGAGACGTTCACGCAACGGGCCGATGAGCGATCGCACGATGCCTGCCGTGACGACGCCAACGACCTGACCGTCGTGGAGATCGGCATTCGGATCGATGCTCGATGCGCCCGCACCGGCGGCCGACATGATTTCGGTCGTGACCGATTCGGTCCAGCGTTGGGCGTGCGCTTCTGCGCTACCGAAGATCGCTGCCATCTCGAACTTTGGCTTCTTTGCGCGCAACTTCTCGAGGGTCTCGTTCTCCTCGTCGGCGAGTACCCGCTTGATCTTGCGTGCCATCGCCGTCACGACGGGGGCAAGCGCCTCATCACGACGGGCGAATGCCGCGAGGTCGCGAACGGGCTCGACGGCCTTGGGTGTCGACGGCGTCTTCTTCGACTTGCGTGGGGACTCGACGACCGTGCCGCTGTTGGTGTCGGTCTTCGGGGCCGACGCCGCGCGCAGTCGGGCGAAAATGTCATCGACGGCGTCGCGCTCGACCGCCGGCGGGGTGCGATCGAGGCTGGGGTGATCGGGGTTGACCACGACGGGCTCGGTGCGCGACCGGTCCTTGCCGAACAGTGACACGAC
>CAYFNP010000301.1:0-2306 GCA_964344425.1 uncultured Bifidobacterium sp.
CGACGGGGGCCTGTGTGTAGACCTTGGTGTCGGTCACGGTGACGCCGGGCTTGGCGTTCACGTAGACGTTCGCCACCGTGGTCGTGGTGGTCGCTTTCGCGGTGGTGGTTGTCGCTGCAACCGTCGTGGCCGGAGCAGCAGTCGTTGCCGGTGCGGCCGTGGTCTCCGGTGCCGCAGTCGTTGCCGTTGTTGAACTTGGATCGGTCACTGCGAGTGCAGGACCGGAGGTGTTCCGAACACGCCAGCCATCGGCGTAGCCCGACGTAGCCGGGGCGGTGACGCTGTACGTGAGGTGATACGACCCTGTCGATTCAAATTCCTCGGTCCCAGATTGGGGAACGAAGTTGACCATGGTTGACGTGCGCATGTTGGCCAACGTGACGGTGAAGGAGTTGCTCGCAACGGTGGGCAAGGTCGAGTTGGCAAACGTTTTCGCCACGTAACTCTTTGCTCCCGCCCCGGGCGCCGAGAAGAGCGAATACGACGTCGGTGCGACCGTTATCGCAACACTCGTGATGGTGTTGGACGGAAGCCCCGAGAAGGTGACTTCTACGCCGGCACTCGTTCGGACCGCGCTAATCGTGACTCCTGTGGCGTCGTCTTCGACGGTGGAGCCGAGTTTGAGAACTGTCGGTAGCGCGAGATTCGTCAGGTTGTTCTGCGACAGTTGCCCGTAGTTGTTCTTGCCCCAACACCAGTTGGTGACGCAGGCAAAGCCGTCGGTGATCGACCGGCTGACGGCAATCGCGCGTGGCAGTGCATTACGCCCACCACCTTGGAACGTTCCGATAGTTCCGTTCGAAAACGACGCAGCGGCATTGTTGCTGACGAGAGTGGGGAGATTGCGATCAGACGTCGTGCCGTCGCCAACCTGGCCGGCGTCGTTCGCGCCCCAGCAGTAGATCTTGTAGACGGAGGTCATGAGTGCGTTTGTCACTGCACACATTGTCTGTCCACCGGCTGAGATCGAGTCGACGTCTCCGTTCGTGAATCCGCCGGTGACGTTCGGTACCGCGGTGGGAACCAGAACGTCGGTCGAGCCGCCGTTGCCCATCTGCCCCTTGCTGTTCTCGCCCCAGCACTTCAACTGGCGAACCGACGGAATGGTGCAGGTGAAGTCCGCACCGGCAACGATGAACCCGTTGTAGGTCGCAGCCTGACCCGGGAAAGCCTCGTTGGTATTGACCGGTGTGCTGCTACTGGTCCGCGAGTTGTTTCCGAGCTGGCCACTGGCGTTCTCGCCCCAGCAATAAATCTTGTTGTCGATCAAGTTTGATGCGCAAGTGTGTTCAGCCCCTGCCGCGATCGCGGGCATCTGGTTGACGTTGGTGCCGGTGTAGACGCCTCCTGTGTTGAACGGCGCAGAGGGGACTATCGGCAAACTGCTGTTCGACGTGTTGCCGTTGCCGAGTTGTCCCTTGTTGTTCAATCCCCAGCAGAACATTCTCTTCACGCCCGAGATCGAGGTCACTGCGCAGGTGTGGTTGTCTCCGGCGATGACACCCTGGACGTCGGCGTTGACGAACTGGCCGTTGTCGGCGACAAGGGTCGGAACATTCCGGTCCGTAGTGGTGCCGTCGCCCAATTGGCCGTATTGGTTATCGCCCCAGCAGTAGAGCTTTCCGGCTGCCGGCGTCGACATCATTCCGGAGACGGCACAGACGTGGTGTGCGCCGACCGCGAGTTGTTGGGGGCTCGTAATCTTCGCTTTGTCACTGATTACTTTCAGATACTTGCGGTCGGTCGTCGTGCCGTCGCCCAGCTGGCCGTCGGCGTTCAGGCCGGCACAGCCGATCGAGTTGGACACTTCGCCACAGATGAAGCCGTCACCCGCGCGAAGGCGACCGACGTCGACGCTGTCGGACAGCTCTAGTTGTGCATGAACGGGCTGGGTAGGGCTCGCGACCAGAAGAACAGTCGATGCGACAGTTGCAGCGGCGCTGAGGAGTCGGGCGATGGAGAGTCTGCGGTGTGTTGGCATGCGAAAAACATACCATAAGTCTTATATCCTTCTAAACTATCCGTCTCATAAAACCCTCACGGTACGAGGGTCATAATTTTCGTAGGTTCTTATTGCATGGCAGCCACAAGTGACATCGTCAGAAGTCGCATCCTCAATGCCGCGGTTGCGGCGATCGACGAGGGCGGCGAGTCGTCGGTGCGGGTCGTCAGCGTATGTGAGGCAGCAGGCGTGACGCAGGGGATGGTGCGTTACTACTTCGGGGACCGGGCGGGGCTGGTCGCCGAGGCAAAAGGCGTGCGGTTCGCGCAGCGATTCGGCGAAATGCTCGACGTCTTCGTCAACG
>CAYFNP010000302.1:0-2291 GCA_964344425.1 uncultured Bifidobacterium sp.
GTGCCGGCGCGGCGCCCGCATCACCGACGACTGCGATGACCGCGCCGACGGGAACGGTGTCACCCTCGTTGGCGCGGATCTCGGTGAGGACACCGGCAACCGGCGAGGGAACCTCGGTGTCGACCTTGTCGGTCGACACCTCGAAGAGCGGTTCATCGGCGGCGACCGCGTCGCCGATCTTCTTGAACCACTTCGTGATGGTGCCCTCGGTGACGGTTTCGCCGAGTTGCGGGAGGGTTACGTTTGCCATTTCTTTGCCCTGCTTCTCTCTCGTATCAGGCGTTGATGGAACGGCCGGTCATGGACAGCATCGTCTCGCCGAACAGTTCGGAGAGGCTCGGGTGTGGCTGGATGAACTCGGCGACCTCGGCCACGGTCGCTTCCCAGTTGACGGCGAGGTAGCCACCCGACAACTGCTCGGTCACCCACGGACCGACCATCTGCACGCCGAGAACCTGGCCCGCCGAACCGTCGGCGTTCTTCTTCGCGATGATCTTCACCAAACCATCTGTTTCACCAACGATCATCGCGCGACTGTTCGCACGGAACTGGTGCTTGCCGACGACGACGTCGTGACCGGCCGCCTTTGCGCTCTCTTCGCTGTGACCCGCCCAGGCCACTTCGGGATGGCAGTAGATCGCCCACGGCACACGGTCGTACGCAACCGGTGCGACCGGCTCGCCGAGGATGCGCTTGACGGCGACGATCGCCTCGGCGTACCCAACGTGGGCGAGTTGCGGCGTGTTGATGATGTCGCCGATCGCGAAGACACCGGCTTCGGCGGTCTCGCAGTATTCGTTCACCTCGATGAAACCGCGTTCGCTCACCTTGACGGCGGTTCCCTGCAGACCGAGTTTGTCGGCGAACGGACGACGGCCGACAGAAACGACAACGGCGTCGACTTCGAGTGTCTCGCCCTCGCCGAACGCGACGACGGTTCCGCCACTTCCGTTCGGCGTGTGGCCCTTGACCGAGACGCCCGTCTTGATGTCGATGTTCTTCTTCTTGAAACTCTTCACGACGACGTTCGCGAGATCGACGTCGAGGCCCGGGAGAATCTTCGGCAGACCCTCGAGGATCGTGACTTGCGAACCGAGATCGGCAAAGGTCGATGCGAACTCGCAACCGATGGCACCACCACCGATGACCGCGACGCGCGCAGGCAGCTTGTCGAGCATCAGCACTTCGTCCGACGTCATGATCGGACCACCGACTTCGAAGCCGGGAATGGTGCGCGGCACCGAGCCCGCGGCAAGGATGACGTTCTTGCCTTGCAGCTGCTGGGTCGACCCGTCGGCCGCAGTGACCGTGACGGTCTTGCCCGCGCCGAGCGAACCGACTCCGAGCAGATAGGTGACCTTCTTCGACTTCGTGAGACCGGTCAAACCCTTGACCAAACCCTCGACGATCTTCTGCTTGCGCGCCTGAGTGACGGAGAAGTCGACGCCGTTCGCCGTCGAGTTGACGCCGAAGTCGGCGGAGTGAGCGACGTGACGAGCAACCGCTGCCGTCTCGAGGAACGCCTTGGCCGGAATGCAGCCACGGTTCAGGCACGTGCCGCCGATGGTGTCCTTTTCGACGAGGGCGACGGAAAGGCCCGCCGATGCTCCGTAGAAAGCGGCGGCGTATCCGCCGGGTCCGCCACCGATCACGACGAGGTCAAAAACGTCAGCCATAGCGGGCTCAACCCTAATGGCTAGGGCACTTGGGCGGCCCACTGGCGTTGCTCGCCCGCGCGCACGTAAGCCACCGTGAGAGCAGAGTCGGCCGGGGCGAAGTGCACGACGCATCGCGCCTCGCTGGTCGCGGACACCGCTCCGCAGGCATCGACGCCCCCGGAGTCGGCATCGGGTTCCCGCACCTTTCCGTCGGCGAGCAACCGCCAGCCGTCGGCGGCCCCGTCGGCGAGGTCGACTCCGGTCATGGTGACCGTGACCAATGTCGCGTCGGGACGTCGGTCGACGGCGACCACCGACACCGTCATGTCGCCGAGCGTTGCCTCGTCTCCGAACGCAAGAACCTGAACTTCGGTTTCGTCGTTGGCGACCTGAATGAGCTTGACGCCTCCGGCGACGAGAATCGCAAGGCCGCAGAGAAGCGCAGTGAGTATGAGTTTCCGTGTGCTCATCGGGACAACCAGCCTACGAACCACCTACCCTTTTCATCATGCGCATCGCCATCACCGGCGCGTCGGGCCTCATCGGCACGGCGCTCACCTCCCACCTGCGCGGCAACGGCCACGAAACCGTCGCCCTCGTACGTCGTCCCGCCACGTCACCCGCCGAGATCAC
>CAYFNP010000303.1:0-2266 GCA_964344425.1 uncultured Bifidobacterium sp.
GCCACGCCGCGCAGAACTGCGACGCCGTCGTCACCAGCGGCG
Organism: uncultured Bifidobacterium sp.; assembly: GCA_964344425.1. Classification (GTDB taxonomy): domain Bacteria; phylum Actinomycetota; class Acidimicrobiia; order Acidimicrobiales; family Ilumatobacteraceae; genus F1-20-MAGs119. Next base: position 43 of record CAYFNP010000303.1, read on the forward strand.
GGGTCAGCATGGGCGACTACGACGTGGTCAAGGCCGTGCTCGGTCGCATCGCCGACATGAACTGGATGCAGATCGCCATCAAGCCCGCCAAGCCCTTCGCGTTCGGCAAGTTGAACGGCACTCCCATCTTCGGTCTGCCCGGCAACCCCGTGTCATCGTTCGTCAGTTTCGAACTCTTCGCCCGCCCCGCACTACGGAAAATGGCCGGCCACACCCAACCGCAACGGCCCGCCGTCAACGTCGTCGCCGCGGCGCCGTTCAACCGCAAGCCCGATGGCAAGGAACACTTCGCCCGTGCGGTCGTCACCGCAAACGACGGAATCCTCACCGCCGTACCTGTTGGCGCCCAGGGCAGCCATCAACTCGCCGCCACCGCACTGGCCAACGCCCTTGTCGTGGTTCCCGACGGAAACTCCGTCGCGCCCGGTGACACGTTGCAGGCGCTCCTCCTATCCTTCTGACATGTCCGCGCCGGCGCCGTTGATCGACCCGTTCGGTCGCACAGTTCGCGACCTGCGCATCTCGGTCACCGACCGTTGCAATTTCCGCTGCACCTATTGCATGCCCGAAGAGGGAATGCAGTGGCTCGACCGCAGCGAGGTGCTGACCTTCGAAGAGATCCAGCGCTTCGCGCGCATCTGCGTCGAACGATTCGACGTCGACGGCATCCGCCTGACCGGGGGAGAGCCCACCGTGCGCGCACACCTGCCCGTGCTGGTCGACAAGCTCGCCCAGATCAGGCGCACCAACGGCGAAGCCCCCGACATTGCCCTGACCACCAACGGCTCGACGCTGCGCAATGTTGCCGATGAACTGTTTGCCGCCGGTGTCAAGCGCATCAACATCAGCCTGGACACGCTGAAGCGCGAGCGGTTCCTTGCGATGACGCGCCGCGACGAACTCGACAACGTTCTGCAGGGAATCGAAGCCGCCAAGCGCGCCGGTTTCAACCCCGTCAAGATCAACGCCGTCGTCGAACGCGGCGCCAACGATGACGAAATCGTCGACCTTGCCCGCTTCGGTCGTGACAACGCCGTCGAGATGCGCTTCATCGAGTTCATGCCCCTCGACGCCGAACAGGGGTGGAGCAACAACAAGGTCGTCAGCCAGGACGAGATCATCACGCGCATCGCCGAAGTGTTCCCGCTCGAGCAACTTGCACAACGCGGTGCCGCACCCGCCGATCGCTGGCGCTACACCGACCGCCCACTCGGTACGCCCGGTTCCACTGTCGGCGTCATTCCCAGCGTCACCAAACCCTTCTGTGGCGACTGCGACCGCGTGCGCCTGACCGCCGAGGGTCAGTTCCGCACCTGCCTGTTCGCCACCCGCGAATTCGACATGCGTGCTCTTCTGCGCAACGGTGCCACAGACGACGAAATCGCCGCCGAAATCCGCACCGCCGTCGGCACCAAATGGGCCGGCCACCAAATCGGCCAGGTCACCTTCGTGCGCCCCGCCCGCACGATGAGCCAAATCGGCGGCTGATCAGACCGCTGACGCGCCAATTAGTTTGGTGAAATGCAAATTGAAGTCGACACGTCGTGGGATGTACTCGGCAGTCCGACCTTGGTCGACGAAAAGCACCTCTCCTTTCCTCCCATGCCAAAGGTTCCTGGCGTCTATCGGATCTCGACCCCCACTCATTTCTATGTCGGGGAGGCAAAATGCCTTCCGAGCAGATTCGTGGGATATCGCAATCCAGGCGGAAGCGAAAATACAGAGTTTCCGAGGACAAACCGTCGAGTGAAGAGATGGCTTGTTGAAGCACTAAGTGAGCGAGCATCGATCCAGATTGAGTTGTGTCGCGAAGCGCGAGTCATGTGGGAAGGGAGTGAGAAGACGGAACTCGATCTCACTAGGAGACACTCGCGCCTTGTAGTGGAGAATCTGGTTATCGAACAGAGTCTTCGAATGGGTCTGATCCCGTTGAATATCCTGAAGTAGGCGAGTTAGGCGGCGATGGCGGCGTAGCCGCCAAGAACGTCGGAGACGTCGGCAAAGCCGGCCTCGCGCAACAGGCTTGCGGCGATCGACGAGCGGTAGCCGCCGGCGCAGAACACGACGGTCGGCTTCGTGGGATCGAGTTCGCCGATTCGCGAACGCAGTTGAGCGATCGGAATGTTCCACGCCCCGTCGATCGAGCCCGTTGCGTACTCGCCCTCGTTGCGCACGTCGACCAGTTGCACGTTGTCGACCTTGTGGCGACGCACCGCAAACTGTG
>CAYFNP010000304.1:0-2265 GCA_964344425.1 uncultured Bifidobacterium sp.
GGGCATCTCGATGTTCATCATGGACATGCGCGCGCCCGGTGTCGAGATTCGTCCGCTGCGTCAGATGACCGGCGGTGCCAGCTTCAACGAGGTCTTCTTCAACGAGGTGCGCGTACGCGACGACCACCGTCTGGGCGACGTGAACAACGGATGGAACGTCGCTCTCACCACCCTCATGAACGAGCGTGCGGCAATCGGTGGCGGTGGCGGTGGCGCCGATCCCCTCACCCGCGTGTACGCCATGGTGCGCCACTACGGCCTCGACAAGGATCCGATCATCCGCGACAAACTCGCCGACCTTTACACCCGCTACCGCGTCGCGTCGTACAACAACCAGCGCGCGATGGCCAAGATCCGCGCAGGACAAACACCGGGTCCCGAAATGTCCACCGCAAAGATGGCCCTCACCGACAACCAGTTGCGGCTGTGCGCATTCCTCTCCGAAGTGCTCGGTCCGAAGATCGTCGTCGACACCGGCGAATGGGGCACGTACGCGTGGAACCAACTCGTCCTCGGAACGCCGGGTCTGCGCATTGCGGGCGGATCCGACGAGGTGATGCGCAACATCGTCGGCGAGCGCGTTCTCGGCTTGCCCAAGGAACCCGGCATCGACTCGAAGTCGGCCTTCCGCGACCTGCCGAAGTGAGCCCGGCCTTCGCCGACTGGTCATTTCGAACGGATTGACTACCCTCGCGAGGTGGCCCGAAACACACGTGTAGCTGCCGCGATCACGCTTGGAATCATGCTGTCCGCCTGCGGTTCGGTCGTGGACGACGCCGAGCCACGCACGAAGAACGGGGCCGTCACAACGACCCTGCCACCGGCCACCGGTCCCGACCGAACGCTCAGCGCCCCGGACGGGGTGCAGTTCGGGACTCGCGTTGCAATTGACCGCGCGATGGTCTTTGCGTCCACGAGGGCACGCCCCGCCAGCACGAAAGGTGCGGTGTACGCGTCGTCGTTTTCGGATGAGTGGTCCACTCCACGCGAGGTGGTCAGCAGTTGGGATTTCTATTTCGGTCGCGACATCGATGTGAACGACCACGATGTGATCGCAACGGCAGCCGACACCCGAAGCGGACTCTTCGGCGATCGAATCGGTGACATTCTCGTCGGTACCTCACCACAGTCCGCCATCGTCACGACGAATCCGCGGTTCGGCCTCAATGCGCGAACTGGTGATGACCTCGGAGCCGCCGTTGCGTTGTCAGACAATTACATGGCGGTTTCAGCGCCATCCGTCGGGCGCTGGAGTACACCCTCGCCGATTGTCTTTGTCACCTCGTTGACGAGCCCATCGCCAACCGTCACCTCTCTCGGGCCCGAGGGCTTCGCCACTGGTGAAACCTTCGGCACCGCGCTCGACATGGACGACTCCACGCTCGTCGTCGGCGCAAGCGGTGCGCTGTCGGGCGATGGTGCGGTGTTCGTCTACACGCGATCCGGTGCGACATGGACTCTCGCCCAGCGCCTCGACGGGACCAACGATGAAGCGTTCGGCTCGGACGTCAACCTGGCCGGGTCGAAGATGGTTGTGGGTGCACCCGGCGCGGCACAAGGGGCGATCTACGTGTGCGAGCGCGACGCCGGAACGTGGACCTGTCCGACCCGTCTCGCCCACCCCGACACGTCGGCGACGGGACTGAGGGCGTTCGGCGCAGCCGTGGATCTTTCACCGAGTGGCGACGCACTCATCGTCGGGGCACCGTGGGGCCTCGGGATCACGTGCTGCCCCGGCGCGGCGTTCACCTACACGTTGCGCGAAGGAGCGTGGGTTCTCGAGCGCAGTCTTCAACCAGCGAGTCCGGCAAACGACGACGGGTTCGGGAACAGTGTCGCAATCGAGGCCGGAGTCGCGGTCGTCGGTGCTCCTCGCGCCGCGAGTGGGGCCGGCGCGGTCTCGATCTTCGGCACTCCACGCGCCGGAAGTCGCGCACCCCGCGCAAACGTCGAATTCACCGCGCCGATCGTCGGTGCCGCAGTCACGTCGAACGTCACATTCTTCGGCGATGCGCCAACGGGCTACGACGGTTCGATGCAGGCGTGGGACCGCGACGGAAACTCGTGGCGATCAACCTTCGACCCCGCTTCACGCACGTTCGGCGGCACGTGGCCGAATGCGAACTCGGCCTACGGATCACTGACGGTCTTCAATGCGTTCGGCTACGAAACCGCCGCCCTGTCGGTCAACATCGGTGCTCCCGCACCGACGACGATCGCCGCAACCACCGCACCTCCAGTTACGTCACCACCAGCTACATCGCC
>CAYFNP010000305.1:0-2263 GCA_964344425.1 uncultured Bifidobacterium sp.
CCCAGCCGGTGCAGTGTCGGTGCTTCGCCTCCGACGTACTGACGGATCGTGTCGATCTGGTCGGTCGGGACGTACAGCTTGTCACCACCCTTGTAGGCGAGCAGCAGGTAGTCGCGTTGCACGCCACCGATACCGCGCGTGACGAGACCCTCGAAGCGCCCGACGCCGTGCTGATAGTGGACCACGAAGTCGCCGGGTTTCAGGTCCTCGAACGCGGTACCCGCACTGCGTTGGCGCTGGCGTCGCGGAGACGCGCGTCGACCCGTCAGATCGGATTCCGCAATCAGCGCGAGGTTGGCGCCGGGAATGTACGCACCGTGATGCAAACGACAGACCGTGACGAAGATGCCCGGGCCGACGTCATCACGGCGCGCGGCCGGAACCGTTCGCAAATCGACGACATCTGCACCCGCCCCGCGGAGACTGTCGGCGATGCGCTCGGCCGAGCCGTGGGTGTCGGCCGCGATGACGACACGGTTGTTCTCGCGCACGAGTTCGGCAAAACGGCGTACAGCGGCCTCGGGGTCGTTCGTGATGGGGCCCCACGACGTTGCATTGAGTGCGCGCGCGCCGCCGGTGTCGGCCGCAGCGAGCAGGTGATACGCGGGAACACCCGCAGCGTCGGCGAGCACCGCGTCGGGCTCGGCGTGCAGACGCGGAAAGTCGTTGTTGCTGTTGCCGGTCGACGTCGGGTCGCGACCCCAGGTCGCGGCGAGTGCGCGGGCGAGGTCGGCCTCTTCGGCCAGGATGTCGACACCGCGGTCGCGGATGCGACGCGGCTCGACGAACACGAACCGCAGGTCGTACTTGCGGGCCGCGGCGGTGGCGACGGTCGACAGGGTCGAGCCGTCGCTGAACCACGGCAGCCAACTCTCCATGCCGTCGAACACGAGACCTTCGGCGATGCGATCCCAATGTTCGCGGCCCCACGGCTCGCGCGCAACGAGCGACGCCGCTTCTGCGCGAATCGCATCGTCAACGAGAAACTCGCGGGCGGGGTGAATGCGCGTTTCGTCGAGGGTCGCGCTGCCGCGTTGGTCGTTCACGTTGAAGCGCTGCAGTCGTTCGATTTCGTCGCCCCAGAACTCGATGCGCAGCGGCTCGTCGTGGGTCGAGGGAAAGACGTCGACGATCGCGCCTCGTTGCGCCACGTGCCCGCGCAGTTCGACCAGATCCTCGCGCCTGTAGCCCAGAGTGACGAGGTCGCGCACCAGCGCGACGGGGTCGACCTGCATGCCGACCCTGAGATGGATGGGCGCGGGTTGTGACGTCGCGACGTCGACGTCGGGTGATGTCTTTTGCAGCAGTGCGCGCGCTCCGGCGACAACGATGCGCGGACGGTGTTCGGGTGTGCGCAGACGCCACAGCACCTCGGCGCGACGCCCCATCGTTTCGACCGTCGGGCTGATGCGTTCGAAGGGGAGTGTTTCCCACGCCGGAAACAGCACGACGCCATCCGGCCCGAGCAGGGACTGCAGATCGTCGACAAGTTGCCCGGCCGCCGCTCCGGTGGGTGTCGCGACGACGAACGTGGCGTCGGGATGCAACGCCGTGAGCGCCGCAAGAACGGCGGGCCGAGCGGCATCGGGGCACGCCAGCGAACCGTCGAGTCCCGACATGGTCGCAGCGACGGTGGCGTCGGTTGCGACGAGGCGCGGAACGAGGCGAAGCGCGAGATCGGTGTCGTTGCCGGTGCGCTTCACGACGGTTGATTAAACCGTCTGGTTGAAGACGTTCATCGTCGCCGCGAGACCCTTTTCGATGAGCGACTGGATCGCATCGGCGGCGCGGTTCTGTGCCTCGTCGAGCAACGCGCGTTCGGCGGGCGGAACCTTGCGCAGCACGTGGTCGGCGCCGAGCTCGGCCGACGGCGGTTTGCCGACACCGATGCGCACGCGCAGGTAGTCCTGCGTCGACAGGTGCGACGTGATCGAACGCAGGCCGTTGTGGCCCGCAAGGCCACCACCGGACTTCACGCGCACCGAGCCGGGATCAAGGTCGAGTTCGTCGTGCACGACGACGAGTCGCGAGGCGAATGCATCGGGCTTCAGGTTGTGGCGTTTGGTGAGAGCGCGCACGGCGATGCCGGAGTCGTTCATGAAGGTCAACGGAACGGCAGCGACGACGACTTCATCCTCGATGCGGAACTCGGCGACGAGGGATTTGTCGCGGCCCTCTTTCAAGGTGCCACCGTGCCGACGGGCGAATTCGGCGACGGCCTCTTGGCCGACGTTGTGACGCGTGCGTTCGTACTTCTTGCCGG
>CAYFNP010000306.1:0-2256 GCA_964344425.1 uncultured Bifidobacterium sp.
GGAGGGATGGAAAGACGAGAATGCTCAGTGCGGCCCCGGCCCCGACGGGAATCGACGCGCCGAGCCGGCGCGTGACGTGGAAAATCATCATGATGCCGAGTGCAGTGACGAAAGCGCTGAAGAGACGTGCACCCGCCACGTACGAATCGGTCAGACCCAACTTGTGAAGGACCCTCGCCGAGACGCCGGCGCCTATGTAATAAAGCGGTGGGTGTGGCGACGCGGTCTGCCAACCGTCATCCCGAAACTGGACCGGATCGATTTTCTTCACACCGCAACGTGGGTCTGCCCAACCGGCAAGGTCCACCTTGCGACACATCTCTTCCCGCATCGCGGTTTCACCGACCTTCTCCCCGAAATGCGTGAGGTGCCCGTGACTGATCTTGATCGCGTAGTCAAGGTGGCGCAGTTCGTCGATTGGCGAAAACTGGCGGTACTTCATCTGGTGAAGGCCGCAACAGGCAAAGGCGACCAGGAACACGAGAACGTACGGCATGGCGGCGCGTTTGGACACGCCGCTCAGTGGACTCTTCACCCGTTTGACACTACCGATCGCACTGCAAGCCCAAGGGTTTTCTTCGTTCGTGAAAGCCGACCGCGCACCAGCGACTTGACTGCTGCAACGACGAGGTGTGCCCGCACGATGAGCGCACGGCCAGCGGTGCGACGGGAACGTACCCAGCCCGCATCGCGTGCTCGTCGCCCGATTTCGCCGTACAGCCTGAGTTCTTCTTCGAAACGGGTCAACTCCGAGGTGAGAATCGCCGTCTGGTTCGCTGAATGTCTGCGATAGCGGTAACCGACAACGGGGGTTCCGACAAGGTGGTGCCCATCGAAGAGACAGTTTGCAAGAAACGAAAAATCGACGACGAAACGCCAACGGCTCTCGAAGGGCTTGGCTTCGTCGAATAGTCGTCGGCGGAAGCACAGCGTGGGACAGAAAATCCAGAATCCACGCAACAACGAAGCAAGACCGTCGTCGCCCGTGGTCACAACCTCGGCGGAACCTCGCGGCCGGATGATTTTCTTTGCCGAATCTGCCAAGGTGCGCGTCGGTCGGCCATCTTCGTCGATCAACTCGACGCGACAGTGGCCCGCAAGCGCCTCGGGGTGCCGGTCCAGTAGGTCGACCATGGTTGCTGCGTAGTCGGGCAACAACTCGTCGTCCGCGTGGAGAATCGTCACGTACGGCGCGGTAGATGCGGCAACCGCGGCATTCCAGTTTCCCGCAAGCCCGAGATTGCTTTCGTTCTTGACGTACCGAATGCGCGGGTCGTTCAACGAAGCGACGAGGTCGGCGGCGGGTTCGGGTCCCGCGTCATCAACCACGACAGCCTCCCAATCATCGATCGTCTGGCTTCGAACGCTTGCCAGCGTTGCGGCCAGATAATGGAGACCCGAGTAGTAAGGGATTGCAAAGGCGATCCGGGCCGTCGGGCGCTGTGTCATCTGGGGTCGTCGGCGGAACGAATCGGAAAATGAATGTGAAGAAGGGCCAGACTCAGGCTCTTCAAGGTGAACTTCGCCGCTTGTACGGGGCTGGCAGACGACGTGCCGGCCTGGCGCGGCGCCAACGCTGCGGGAATCTCGCGCACGATGTAACCAGCCCTACCGGCTGAAACCAGCGCCTCGTAGGTGTCACCCAGAAAGTAGGTAGGGAACGACTCCGCGAAAGCCCCGAGCAACGGTTCACAGATCAGACGGAATCCCGACGTGGAGTCGGTGATCTTGATGCCGGTCGCTCGGCTGGCACTTGCTCCGAGCACCTTCATCGTGAGTCGCCGCACAAGTCCGACATCCATCGTGGACTTGTCACTGAGGAACCGGCTACCCAGCACGAAGTGTGCACCGCTGCGGTTGTGTTCGTCGATCAGATTCCTGATGCCACTGACGGGATGCTGGCCGTCGGCATCGACCTGGACGACACCGCGATAACCCCGGGCAACCGCGTGGCGAAATCCGGCCCGCAGAGCACCGCCGACCCCCAGATTGAGTGGCAGTTCCAGGACCGCGGCCCCGCGGGACCGTGCAATCTCGGCGGTCCGGTCGGTTGATCCGTCGCTGACGACCAGCACCTTCAGACCGGCGGCGACGAGGTCACCGACGACGGTGCCGATCGTGGCCTGTTCGTTGAGCGCGGGAACGACGACCAGAACGTCGGGTTCAGCGAGCAGTGTCACGTTCCTGCTCGAGTTCGAGATTCAGATCCGCAACCTTCTCGGTGAGGGTTCGCACTTGGGACTGGAGGACCGTGAT
>CAYFNP010000307.1:0-2251 GCA_964344425.1 uncultured Bifidobacterium sp.
ACTACGGCCTCGAAGCCATCAAGGGCGTCCTCGCCCCATCACGCGTGCCGTTCGTTGCCTTCGAGCACTCCACGATGCGCACGCTTCCATTCGAAAACACGGTCCAGGGGCGACTTCTCAACCTCGCGTATCGGACCGCCGACGCGTGCATCATCACCAATCCGGATGTCGTCTCATCGGCACGGCGCCTGGGCCTGCGTGACTATCGGTTCATTCCGCACCCAATCGATGAATTGAAGTACTCGCCTCCGCCAGATGGCGCCGAGACTGCGATCCGGCGTGAGTTGCGGCAAGCCACTGGCGCCGAACTCCTCTTCCTCTGCCCTACGCGTCACGAGTGGAGTAACGCGTTCGACAGCAAACGCAGCGACCGGGTGATCCGTGCGTTTTCTCGCTATGTCGCCGACCCATCGCACCCAAAGGCGGCGCTAGTGCTGTGTCGGTGGGGGCGCGACGTCCGCGCCAGTGAGCAACTCATCGCTGATCTTGGTATCGGGGCCAGCGTTGTGTGGAAGCCACCGATGCACAAGACCCGGCTGCGCGACTTTTACCGGTCGTGCGACGTCGTCCTCGACCAGTTCCATGAGAGCGTTGGCACGTTCGGGACGGTTACGGCGGAGGGCCTCAGTTGCGCCCTCCCCGTCATCATGTATTTCAACCCAAAGGTGCACGAATGGTGCCTACCCGAAATGCCACCAATCCAGAGCGCGCTGACCGAGGAGGAGATTGCTGCCCGCCTTTCCGAACTCGCACTCGACCCAAACCATCGACGTGCGATCGGGGAGGCTTCCCGGGCGTGGATCATCAAGTGGCACGGATGGGAGCGGTGCGCCCGCGACCACCAGCAACTCCATCGAGACGTCTTGGCGCGCTACCCCGCGAACTGACGTCCACGCACCGTGATTGACCATGTCGCCGGGTGTTCCATCGCCACCTCGTATGTGCGCCCCGGTCGTGTTACGACGACCTCGTATGCACGGTCGTGGAAGTCCAACACGTCGTCGGGTCGCGCCAAGCCAAATCGATCCCGGTAGATGTGCGGGGACAGGAAGTACCGCCCCTGACCCAACAACACCGGATCTAAGGTGAGCGTCGCCTCTCCGGCACCGTCCACCGGGCCAAACGTGACACCCGCTTCCCGCGCGTCAAACGTCGCTGCGACAACACCATCCTCGCGATGGACGGTCACGACCAACGCCAAGTCCCGATCTGCTACCCGGCCCTCGTAGCGCAAGCGAATCTGCGCACGCTCGCCGCTGAACACCGATGTCGTCGGCATGCCGTCCGGGCCGAGCACTTCAACTGAAGTAAAGCGCACTTCACCCGTACCCCAGCGATGGGACAGCGAAGGCCTAGCGTGCGCACGGCCGGGCACCACGGGGGCATCTTCGAAGCGGGCCAATGCCGCCCGGTTCCTGGCCATCGCCTCGTCTTGCGCCACTGTTCGCAAGAGTGCCTCGTAGTCCCGCACGATCGTGGCCGGGTCGCCATCGGCCACCATCTGCCCTTGGTCGAGCCAGATCGCACGACGGCAGAGCCTCTGAACGAGGTACGTATTGTGGGAAACGAAGATAACTGTCGCGCCGCTCTCGCAGATCTGCCGGATTCGCTCGAAGCATTTCGCAATAAACGCACCGTCACCTGCGCCAAGCGCTTCGTCGATGATCAGGATTTCTGGATCGACACTGGATGCCACCGAAAAACTCAGACGTGCCTGCATTCCAAGCGAGTACGTCTTAAAGGGCATATCCATGTACGGCCCGAGTTCGGCGAACTCGACGATCGACTCGTACTTCTCACGGATCTGGTCGTCGTCCATCCCGATGACTGCGCCGCCAAGAAAGACATTCTCTCGCCCAGTGAACTCGGGATGAAAGCCGCTGCCAAGCTCAAGAATCGCCGCCATCCGGTGCCGGATATCGATGGCGCCAGTTGTCGGAAGCGTCACACCAGTGAGAAGGCGCAGCAGGGTCGTCTTCCCGGCACCGTTCCGACCGACCAACCCGAGAATCTCGCCTCGAGCAATATCAAATGAGACATCACGGAGTGCCCAGTACGGTCGGTGCCGTGATCGCCCAGTGATCATCTCAACCACGCGGTCTATCGGGCGGGCGTACACCCGATACCGTTTCGACACCCCCGCCACCGATACCGCGGGCAACCCACCTACCTCAGAGGGCATCGGCAAGTTCGCCCCGCACGCGCTCGAAACTTGCGAAGCCCGCAATCGCCAAGATCACGGCAAACGCAG
>CAYFNP010000308.1:0-2242 GCA_964344425.1 uncultured Bifidobacterium sp.
TCGCCGATGAACACGCGGGCGTTCTGGACGAGGTACAAGGAACTGCATACGCAGCTGCGCGACATGGCGCCGGCCGAAATTGCTGCTGATGCGGGACTGGCCTACGAATCTGCGATGGCTGCCTACGACTACATGGAGTCGTACGGCTTTTCGATGATGAAGGCCTCGAAGGACCCATCATTCGCAGAGGACTCGCGTTTCACCGGGCCGAAATACCTGAAGGCTGCACAGTCGTTCCAGGCGTACATCGACAAGAACTGCAAGATTCAGCTGACGAAGTGACCGCGGCGGTCAAGCGGAGGTGATGACTCCGACCGCGCGGCGGAACCGGTCGACCAGCGGTAGGGCGGCGGGTGGCCATTCCTTCGACTCGAGCTGTTCGAGAAGGCTGGTGTACCACCACTGCTGGTTCTCGCGCGGCGCGTTGAAGTTGGCGAAGAACTGCGCGAGATCGCGGCCTTCGGCAACACAGCGTTCGATGTCGCGCGCGGTCTGTTCACCGTTGTGGGTCTTGTCGGCAAGGACGACCAGCAGCGAGGGTGTGCCGCTGGGTTTCGCTGCGAGGTTGTCGAGGTAGATCCGCTTGCGGTCGAACCAGTCGGCGCGACGTTCCTCGGGGGTCATCTTCGACTTGTCCTTGCGGTCGGCCGTGTCGGTGCACTGCAGGACGATGTCGGCGACTTCGCGGCCAACCTCGGCCGTGATCTCTTCGTGGGTCATGCCGGTGTCCTCGATCACGTCGTGGAGCAGCGCCGCGGCGGCCTGGATTTCGGAACCACCGTGCTCGGTGACCAGCGCCGACACCGCCATCAAGTGCGAGATGTACGGCGTGTCGTCGGTCTTGCGAGTGAGTCCGGCGTGGCGCTTGCGCGCGATCAGGAAAGCCTGATCGATCGTGTCGCTGCCCGGCCACCTTGCGCTGTTGTCTCCCATGTATTCCTTTCTGCTGGCGGTCACCAGCTGTAGCCATCCCCGTACGGGGCATCGTCGAGAACGTTGACATCGCGTTCGACTTCGCTGCCGTAGTCGAATTCGATCACGGGCAGATCGTCGTCCGCCATCTGGAGAGCGAGCGGATTCTCGACCAGGTACACGGCGCCGCAGTCTCCGCAGGACACCACGGCGCGACCTTCGGCCGTGTAACCCTGACACTCGGCATATGGCTGGCCGCACAGGAGGCAATGTGCCCCCTGGTCGAACCATTCTGTGATCGGTTGGTTCACCATTCACCTCCGGCGCGACAGCTGGCCATCATTGCCGTCGCTTCGGCCGTGGCGGCGCACAGCGAGGCGATGGTGTCGGCGACGATGTCGATGTCGTGGGGGAGCGGCGTGACCATCGTCCGCGGTATTCCGTCGGAGAGTGTCGACCACCACTCGACGAGGCTGGTGACGTCGCGAACCGAGTACGCGTCGGCCAACACGCCGGCGAGGAACGTTCGCGAGTCGGGTCGCGCGGTCGATGCATCGACGGCGAGAAGGCACTGGTCTCCGACGATGCGGAGAACCCACAGGCGGTGGCTGCGCACATCGTTGACCTCGGTTCCCACCACGAGGGTGGCGTCGCCGTCGTCGCCGAAGCCGTGGACGGTGACCCCCTCGAGGTCAACGAGTCCGCGCAACAGACGGGAGATCTCGAACCAGCGGGGGGACATCTCGGCGATGGACGAGACCCAGGCCTCGAACCGTTCGGTGGCCTCGGTGACCGGAATCGACTTCATGGGACTTCCCTTCGGGACAGGCGGAAGGGCGGAATTGCCCCCCATAAGAAGGCAGATTCGGGCACGGTGGGAAAGGAGGGTGTTGTGTGACTGATCAAGAGCGGAATTCCGCGGTTGCGGACTCGACGCGAGTGGCTCGATCACCACTGTCATTGTGCCCGAGGGGTGTCACACGACTGCCTGCACGGGCCGGCCTTACGCGCCGTCGTTGACGCGTCGGTTCATCGTTCGGTAGACCTCGTCGTCACGTCGGCGCCCGACGGCCCAGACTTCGGCGATGTCGACGATGGCCGTGCCGTCGTCCTCCCAAGTGACCCGCCAAATGATCCGAAGTGAGCGATTGCGCACGGCCAACTTTCGAAAGCCGGCCAATGGGCCTCGAAGAGGCTCTCCCGCCTCGGGATTGCGCTGGATCATTTCGATCTTCGCCGCAACGACGAGCACCGATTGTGGGTCGGCCTTGTGGAGCTGGCGAAGATCCTCGAGCGCCCAACTCGTGAAGCGAACCTCGACTCGTTCGGC
>CAYFNP010000309.1:0-2233 GCA_964344425.1 uncultured Bifidobacterium sp.
GGGTCAGCCGATGCTGCGTTGTTTCAGGGCGTGCGCGGCCTCGTGGAAGCGGTGGCGGATGCGTTCCTCGTCGACGCCGATGACTTCGCGGTTCTCCATGAGAACGCGGCCGTTCACGATGCTGTGGGTCACGTCGTCGGCGCGCGCCGAGTAGACGAGGGCGGCCCGCGGGTCGTACACCGGTTGGGCGTGCGCGGTGTCGAGGTTGACCACGATGACGTCGGCCTTTGCGCCGGGCTCCAGGCGGCCGGTGTCGGGGCGGTGCATTGCAAGCGCGCCCTTCGCCGTGCTCATCTCGAGGATCTCGCCGATTTTCAGGAACTCGACATCGGACGTGACGGTCTTGTGGATGAGACCGGCGAATTTCATTTCTTCGAAGAGGTCACTCGAGTTGTGGCTGGCCGGGCCATCGGTGGCCAGTCCAACGGTGATGCCCGCCGCCATCACGTCGCGCAGTGGCATGGTGCCCGAGCCGAGTTTGGCGTTGCTGACGGGGCAGTGCGCCACCTTTGTGCCCGTTCGCGCAAGGGTCGCGATGTCCTTGTCGTCGAGGCTCGAACAGTGTGCCGCGGTGACGTCGGGTCCGAGGAAGCCGAGACTGTCGAGCCACTGCACCGGACGCATGCCGTAGTTCTCGGTCGTGTAGGCGACTTCCTGACGACCCTCGGACAGGTGGGTGTGGATGCTGACGCCGAGGTCGTCGGCAAGCCGTCGGGTCTCGCGCCACATCTCGGCCCCGCACGAATAAACGGCATGCGGAGACAGAGCGACGTGCAGCAATCCGTCGCGCGTGTCGTGGTGCTGGGCGACGATGTCAGCAAAGCGGGCCATCGTGCGATGCGAGTAATCGGTTCTCGGTGCGTAAAGGCCGCGGTCGGCAAAGCCGTAACCCAATGTTGCCCGCAGGGGAATCTCCGCGAGCGCATCGATTTGGGGCTCGACGTCATAGGCGTCGAAGTGCTCGTTGAACGACGTGATGCCGGCCTTCAACATCTCGAGGTCACCACAGAGGCTGGCCCAATACAAAGTCTCGTGGTCGAAGTTCTTCTTCAAGTTCCACATCGTCTGCAGCCATTCGAAGAGAAGCACGTCCTCGAGAAGTCCGCGCAGCAGCAGGTTCGATGCGACGTGCGTGTGACTGTTCGCAAAGCCCGGCATCACCACACAGCCACGGGCGTCGATCACCTTCTTCGCACCGCTGATGTCCGTCGTCGTGTCTCCGACGGCCTGGATCGAGTTGCCCGAGATCGTCACGACACCGTTCACGACGTCATCGCCCCCCGCCATTGGCAGGACCGTGCCGTTGATGATGGCGATGTCACACGGCACGTGTCATCCCCATGCGCCGGGTTGGATCGCCGAGTTCCATGTTTCGGTGATCTTGCCGTTCACGACGCGAAAGATCTCGATGCCGCTGACCGTCTTCAGATCGTCACCCGATCCGAACGTGATGTCGTACGCGCTGGCGACATGGGTGTCGTCCTTGACGACCACCACGTTGTCGAACTGCATGGTCGTCGCACGGGCGAGAAAGTCGCGGATGCGCGAGATGTTCTCGTCGATCGACATGGTGACCAGATGGCCGTGTTCGTGACGAAGGCACGGGTCGGCGATGAAGTCACGCGCGGCCTCGGGCTTGCGCGCGATGTAGACCTCGTCGGTGTACCGCTGGAGAAAGTCGGTCAGATCCATGCGGCGACACTAGTTCGCCTGTGAGAATCGAGTCCGTGGAGCGATTGGTTGGGGAGCGGGTCGTGCTGAGGCAGTGGTGCGATGCCGATCGGGCTCCATTTGCCGCGATGAATTCGGATCCCGAGGTGATGAAGTTCTTCCCAACGACGCTTTCCCGCGCGGAATCAGACGCTTTTGTTGATCGGATCCAATCTTCGTTCGAAGTCGAAGGTTTCGGGCTCTGGGCCGTTGAGGTTGAGTCGATGTTCATCGGTTTCACTGGTCTCAACAGAACGTCGTTCGAGACGCCCATGGGTCCGCACCTCGAGATTGGTTGGCGTCTTGCCCGTCGGGCATGGGGTCGCGGACTTGCATCCGAGGCGGCGCGCTTGGTCCTCTCCGACGCCTTCGGGCGACTGGGGTTCGACGTGGTCTATTCCTTCACGACTGAAACCAACAGCGCCAGTGAATCGGTGATGAAGCGAATCGGCATGCGTCGTCGGACGGAATTCGATTTTGATCACCCGAGAACACCCGGCTGGTGGGGCCAACGACACATCGT
>CAYFNP010000310.1:0-2233 GCA_964344425.1 uncultured Bifidobacterium sp.
CCTGAAAAACGAAAAGCACGTACCCGCCTATGCGGATACGTGCGTGTTGACGAGGATCATTATCCCCGATGGGTGTTACGGGGTTACGAGCGAGGAGCGCGCTTGGGGGCTTTCGTCGGCTTCTTCGGCACGACGAGCGGCGGATCGAGCTGTGTCGCCTTGCCCTTGCGATAGACCTGCGCCGGTTTGCCGATACCGCTCGACGAGAGTTTGGACCGGCCCTCCACCCGTTGGACGAATCCGGGGATTGCCTCGACCTTGCGGGCGAAATTCGCCGGGTCGAAGGAAAGCTTGAGGCGATCGCGCGCCGTAGAGGAACGCGAATCCGTCACTCGCCAAGATCGTCGATACTCCTCGGCCAAGAGATTCTGCATCTTCGAAATGACGTCCGAATCTCTCGTGGCCGAGCGACCGGAAGACTGTCGCATCGGCACGTCGCTGAATGACATGGCGAGATCACTCGACGCCTCGCTCAGTGCTCGCGAGATACGGGCGATCTGTTGGTTGGTCGAGCGGCGACTTGCGAAGCCTGAATCGTTCCGCAGACGGTCGGCGAATCGTCGAGTGTCGGCATCTGCGTTGTATGCGTGGTGGAACATCACCTCGTACACGTGGCGCAACTCGCTCATCGTGAATTCCTCGTCACAGAACTGGAGCGCGATCGGCTTCGTCTCCATCAGCTGGCGAACCTTCTGAATGGCATGACGCAAGATCGTGCCATGGTCGAACTCGAGTCGGTTCGGCTCGGCGAGCACTTCGACGACGTCCATGAACTTGGCCGTCACCGCGTCGCCCCCGGCCAATGGTGAGGCGAACTTCGGGCTGAAGGCGACGTAGGCGACGCTGATCGTGCGGCCAGACCGTGGGTCGCGCCCCACGTCGCCGTAGGCGGCGATCTGCACGAGCGCACTGGTGTCGATCCGAATTCCGGTTTCTTCCAGTACCTCGCGCTGGGCAGCGTCCACCAAGTCCTCGGACTCCCAGTTCACGAGGCCTCCGGGGAGGGCGTAGTCGAAGGGTTCCCGCGGAACCTCGCGCACGAGGCCGGTGTCGGGGTCTGCGATACAGGAGACGTCACCCTCGCGACGCACGACGGCGACCTGGAGCAAGCCATCGTTGATCGTCAGTGCAACCACGTCGACGGCGACGTGGAATCTGGTGGCGGGCGGAGTGCTCTGTGGGTCCATGATTATCAGGGAAACGCACAATGTGCGATTTCTGTAACTTTACCCATAATTCCCTCCTGATGCGGGGTCCTGCGCCGACCAACGGACTGGTGAGCGCGAAATCCACCGAGGACCGATCGGCCGATTGTGCTCAAAACCCTTATCTGATAAGGGGAATAACGGTAGTACACCCCTCCTTATAATAGTCAGTATGACCAATAAGAGGGGCGAGAAAGTGGCACGACGAAAGTCATGTGCTATAGTCTCCAACCCATCCACGACCAGCCAGGAGGCCATCGCAAACCAGCACCCGAGCACCCAACCAGTACGCCCATCGTCCCCACAGGACACGACCACAGAAACCAGAACCGACCGAATCCTGAAAGGGGACTCCATGACCACCAAGCCGACCTCCCGTGACCTCTACGTCACGATCTACCACGCAGAGCTCGGGCGGATCCTGTCCAAGCAGCGCATCTCCAACGGATACGACTTCAACGACGTCGTGTCCTTCGGCGTCATCCGACTGTTGAAGAACTACGAGAGGGTCGTTGCGATGAACCCCGACCCGATCCAGTTCGCGCGACGTTCGGCGAAGAACCTCGCACGTGACTACCACCGTCGGCAGGCGGCACAGCGTGGCGAAGGTGCTCGTAACGAGCGCCAGGTCGGCACTCTCGACTACGGCACGTCGCCGGACTCGATCGGTGGGTTCGTTCCCGACTTCACCGACGAGTTCCTCGACGAGTGCGACCGAGCGGAGATGATCGACAAGATCTCCGCGGCACTTCCGCAGGATCAGTTCGATGTCCTCTGGGAGATCGAGGGACTTGGCAAGACCGTGAAGAAGTGCGCCGATGAGCGGGGCAAGCGTCGCGAGACGATCAGTCGCAAGGCATCGAAGGCGCGCACCGCAGCCAAGAAGGCCCTCGGACCAGCGTCCTAGAAGTTGCTCGGCGCGATGAGCAGTGCTCTCGCGTGCACGACCTCGGTCGTCTTGGCGAGCCGGGCCCCGAACTCACTCAAGCGCACGTCAATCGTGTCGCGCAGGGCGATCTCGATCGGAA
>CAYFNP010000311.1:0-2220 GCA_964344425.1 uncultured Bifidobacterium sp.
AGCCCTCGGGGAAGTGGCGGTCGTAGCAGATGTACACGCCGACCTTGCCGACGGCCGTCTCGAACACGGGGTACCCACCGTTGCCGGGCTTGAAGTAGTACTTCTCCCAGAAGCCCTTCACCTGCGGGATGTGTTGCTTGCGGTACTTGCCGAGGTACGTCCCGTCGGCGTCGATCACCGCGGCGGTGTTGTAGTACACGCCCGGCTGGACGATCTCGTACATCGGCAACACCAGCACCATGCCCAGTTCCTTGGCAACCGACTGGAAACGCTTGGTCGTCGGGCCGTCGGGGATGTACTCGGTGTACGAGTAGTACTCGGGTTCCTGCACCTGGCAGAAGTAGGGCCCGTAGAAGAGTTCCTGGAAACACATCACCTGTGCGCCCTGCTTCTTCGCCTCGCGGGCCGCCTCTTCGTGCTTGTCGATCATGGCCTCTTTCGTTCCGGCCCAATCGGTCTGCAGCAATGCAGCGCGCACAATGTTCGCCATCTCGCGAACCCCCTCCTTGTTGCTCTTTCGAGTTGTTCTCCGGCCGGAATTCGACCGGTGGGGTTTACAGTTTGTTCACCCCGTCCTCGTCATAGTACCGACGAGGAAAGGGGTGCCGAAAAGGGGAGTGTCCATGGACGGAAACGCAAAACCGCAGAAACAAATCCAGTTGTCCCCGAACGCGGAACGCATCCTCAACGAGCCCGTCACGGGCACTTTGTGCGTTGTCGACGGCAAGGGAATACCGAACGCGACGCCGGTCTGGTTCCTCTGGCGGGACGGGGCGCTGCACTTCAGCACCCACGCGGGGCGCCAAAAGGTGGTGAATGCGACCCGTGCGGGGCGGGGTTCGTTCTGTGTGATCGACCCGGTCAATCCATCGCACTACGTCGAGTTGCGGGGAATCCTGACCGTGGCCGACGACCCCGACATGGCCCTTCGCGACGACGTCGTCCGCAAGCACGGACACCCCGACGGGCGCGCCTTTGATCCCGCGACGGCAAAGCGGGTCGTGATCACCCTCACGCCCGAGCGCGTACTCGGGCGACACTAGACGCGTTTACTTCTTCTTCTGGGCCGCGCGACGTTCCTTGCGTGCGGCGCGCTTGGCGGCCTGGGCCACCTCGTCGATTTCGCGCACCTGCGTTGCGGGAGTTTGCGAA
The DNA here is from genome assembly GCA_964344425.1 of uncultured Bifidobacterium sp. GTDB lineage: Bacteria > Actinomycetota > Acidimicrobiia > Acidimicrobiales > Ilumatobacteraceae > F1-20-MAGs119. The sequence continues at coordinate 1,153 of CAYFNP010000311.1, forward strand.
ACCGGCAGGGCGAAGCGCTCGTCGGCACCGATGAGTTTCTTGAAGCCCTGCAACGACAGTGAGTACTGGATCACCATCAACTTGACGGCTGCAATGCCGAACTTCTCGATGATGTCGGGAAGGATCGCCTGCAGATCGTCGAGTGTGGGGTCGTCGGAGGCCGAACCGAGCACGTCGATGGAGTGTCGCGTGCACGGCTCGCACAGCACGACGCACACGTCGCCGGCGCACCGGCGCCGCTGCGCGCCGTCGCGGATTCGGGACGCGAGTGAATTTGCGTCATCGAACGCATCGGCGGGCAGACCCGCCACCTGTGCGAGAACGTCGCGCAGTTCTTCGTCGAGTGCGGTCGCAAGGGCGGTGAGATCGTCGTCGGTGAGCGCGGCGAATGCGTTGACGAAGCGGCGTTCGAGGATGATCGATTCACGCGAAGTTGTCACGGCGCAACTATATGCAGACGACCGGTGCGAGGACCATCGACTGGTAATTTCGAACCATGAGCGTGCAGATCGAACCGACCGATGTTCACGTCGCAGTTGCGCGCCGACCGTCGGGCTACGTCGTCACCGCCACTGCCGACGGTGGGGTGCACATGCGTGCCGTCGTCGTGAAGTACGACGGTTCGGGTTTCGTGGCGCGGGTGGGAAGTCAAACGGCGCGCAACGCCGGGCGCACCGGAACGGTGACTCTGATGTGGCCCCCGTGCGGTGACCACATCGAGAGGTACGACGATCACACGGTCATCGCCGATTGCGATGCGCGTTGTGTCGAAGCGGGAGATTCGTTCGAACTCGTTGCGCGACCGACGTCGGCCGTCTGGCACAGACCGGCGCGCTGACGACGCTCGCGTCGTCGAGTCAGAGTCGTTGAATCAGAGGGGACGGACGTTGTGGGCTTCGACGCCCTTGCGGCCTTCGCCGAGGTCGAACTCGACCTGCTGACCAGAGACGAGGGTGCGACGACCCGTGCCCTGGATGTTCGAGAAGTGGACGAAGATGTCTTCGCCATCTTCGCGGGAGATGAAGCCGTAGCCCTTCTCATCGTTGAAGAACTTGACGGTACCGATTG
>CAYFNP010000312.1:0-2212 GCA_964344425.1 uncultured Bifidobacterium sp.
CTTGGTGTTGAGGTTCCCGTCGACCGCGTTCGAGGCCGGTTCTCCACCGGGCCATTTCGCGCAGACGGGTGTGACCGATCCAACGTTGATTTTCGTCCACTGGGCCGACGGGTTCGTGGTTGTCGTCGCAACGGCAGTCGCTGTTGGCACCGGGGCCTGCGTGGTCACGGGGGCCTGCGTGGTCACGGGAGCGGGGGTTGCTGTCGGAGCAGTCGTCACTTCCGGCGATGGCGCGGTGGTCGCGGCGGCCAACGTCGTCGTCGGTGTTTCGGTCGGCGCCAGTTTCACGACGAACGCGGTCGGCAGCGACGACGTCGTGGTGGTTCCGATGATGGGGCCCGTGCCGTCACCCGACGCGGTCTTGTTCTGGTTCAGCGCGGCGATATCGGCGGGGCCTGGCGCGAGTTCAACGGGAACCACCACGCCAGCCTGTTCGAGCGAACCGATTTGAGTCGTCTCCGCAGCATCGACGAGTGCTGCAACGGCCACGGGCAGCGGCGTCGTCAACGCCCACTTGCGCGACTTTCGGTCCTTTCCGCCGGAACAAACCGAGAAGATGCCGTTCTGATAGCGCGTGATTCCGAGCTTTTCGCACCGCCAGTTCTTCACCGTGGCAACGCCGTAGAGAATTCCCGACTTCGGCCCGAACGATGCCGCGGCGACTCCACCACGCGGCTTGACGCGCGCGCAGACGTAAGAAGTCGCCTTCTTCTTTGTGATCTTTCCGAGCTCGTTGCACGAAGTTCCGACCAGACCTGCAGCACCGCCGACCGACACGTTGCGGTCTCTCGAAGAACCGTCCCCACCGCAGCCAACGACGGCCGACGCCAGCGTCAGGACGCAGGCAATGGCGGCGAGTTTGGTGCGCACACCGTGACCATAGCGCAGATTGAAACCATGTTTAGTTCAGGCCCGAACGAGCCCGATTAGGGTCCGGCCATGATCCGTCTTCGGCAAATCGCCCTCGTGGCCCGCGACCTCGACGCCGCCACCGCAGCGGTTCGGCACCACCTCGACGTCGACGTCTGCTTCAGGGACCCGGGCGTCGCCGAGTTCGGCCTGCACAACGCGCTCTTCCGCATCGGCGATCAGTTTCTCGAAATCGTCTCCCCCACCCGCCCGGATACAACCGCGGGGCGACTTCTCGATCGCGCGGGCGGCGACTGCGGCTACATGACCATCTTCGAAGTCGACGACCTCGACCGACGGATGGAACACCTCGCCGCACACGACGTCCGAGTCGTCTGGCGCGGCGACTTCCCCGACATCCGCGGACGCCACCTCCACCCCAAGGACACCGGCGGAACGCTCGTCTCGATCGACCAACCCGCAACGGTCGGCGACTGGCGCTGGGGCGGACCCACGTGGCGCAGCGCACCCACCTCGACCGTCGCGTCGTCCGTCGTCGGATTCGCACTCGCATCTCCCGACCCGCAACGTCTCGCCAACCGATGGAAACAACTGAACATCGACTGCTCGGCCGAATTCGCCGACCTCAAGCGCCCGGTCGAATGCCTCGCCTCGGTCCAGCTGTCAGCGACAGAAGCATTGCATCGCGGCAAACGCTTCACGCTCTGTGGCGTCGACTTCGAGGTTGGCTAACGGGTGGGCGTTGAGGGACTCGAACCCCCGACCCTCTCCTTGTAAGGGAGATGCTCTAACCAACTGAGCTAAACGCCCGGGTGCGGGACACCGAGCGTACAGCCCACTCCGAAGATCGGTTCAACGACCTTGACGATCACCGACCGGCGTCGACGTCATTGCACCTCGAAATTCGGGTGTTGAGATCGAGTCGCGCATCGGACTGTCCGATGGCCATCATGCAGAAGCCATTGCGCTTGTAGCCGAATGCGGCATTCGAGATCGGCGCGATGAGCGCCTTGAACTGGGCTTGCGACTTCGGCGTGCCCACGCCCGAGTTGCTGCAGATCGTCGCCCCCACGTACATCGTGGGATCACTGGCCATACAGAACGCGCCGAGGTCGTCTGGCCGAGCGCCCGCAAACCATCCTGCGTCGCCGCCGCCTGCTGCGGGTGTCGTGTTCGTCGGCGTGCCACCGTTTGTTCCCGCTGCAATCGTCGTGGGTGTAGCGGCGACGGTTGTCTGAGTGGTTGATCCGCCACCGGTCGAGTGCGCGACCGTCGTCGGGGTGGTTGCGGTAGTTCCGCTTGTCGATTTCGGTGCGGTTGTCTTCGTGGGTGCGGCACTCGC
>CAYFNP010000313.1:0-2210 GCA_964344425.1 uncultured Bifidobacterium sp.
CGATGACGGCGTCGTCGTTGGAAGTCTCACCCCGTGACATTCGGCGAATGTACCATTCGATCCGAGAAAGTATTTCAAGGGGGAATCCGTGAACACTCGCGGTCGCGTTCTGACATCACTCGTCGTTCTTCTCGCGGTTATCGCGGGCATCGTCGTCTATCTTGCGGCATCGGGGGACGACGGCGCTCCGGCCGCACCCGACACCACCTACATCGCGCGCGTGGGGTCGGTCGGCCCCGATGCATTCACGGTGTCGTACGCAACCGCGACGGTCGCCGGGCCGTTCGCAATCACTTCAGGTGAAATCGACTCGAACAGCGACGCGCTGTACGTGATCCCGGGCCGCACCTACGGCGGCAGTGGCGGCAACGTTTGCGACAAGGACGGCATGCTCGAGTTCTTCAAATTGCATCCCGACCGCGCACTTGCCTGGGCCCGCGTGCAGAACATCGGCGTGAAAGAGATCCCCGAGTTTCTCGACCGCCTCACCCCACTTGTTCTCGCACAGAACGTGAAGGTCACGATGTTCGGCTTCAAGGCCGGCTCGTCGTACGGCTACCCCGCGGTGCTCGAGGCGGGCACGGCAGTACTCGTCGACGAAAACGGCATGCCACGCGCACGGTGCGCCTGCGGCAACCCCGTCATCGCGACCAAGGATCCGGTGAAGACCGCGAAGGAAGAGAACAAGCGTCTGCGCATTGAACTGTCGCAGGCTGCCACCGAAACTACCGTCGCTGCGGCAGAGACCACCATCGCTGCAGAAACGACGACGGTCGTCGAGACGACGCTGCCCTCCGAGACAACCGCCCCCTCCGAAACGACGCCTGTCGTCGAAACCACGGCGGTCACGGAAACGACCGCAGTAACCGAAACGACATTGCCGACGGATACGACCGTCACACAACAGGAAGCAACGACGACAACGACACCGGACACGACGGTCGTGCAGTGTCCGCCCGAGTCGTCGATCAAGTACGGAGAAACCGTCGCCGACGCCTACGGCGATCTGTGGGTGCGCGAGGACAACGGCTACTGGCCGCTGAAACACGACAGGGCGCCCGTCGCTTCGTTGGCCGAGCTGCCGGGGTATGCAAACGGTTGCGTGCCATGTATCGACTCGAACGTGGGTCGTGACGGTGTGGTGTACATCGCGCCCGATGGAACGCGCTGGACGTCCGAGTTCAACACCCAGGGCCTCATCTACTGGCGCAGTGCGACCGACGCGAAGACGACGGCCGACCTGATGAAGGGCAACCCCGAATGCAATCCGTGTCCGCCGATCGACGCCGTCGAAGGCACAACGTATGCCGACACCGACGGCACGTTGTGGAAGCTCGACGGCGGTCGTTGGGTCAACCAGACGAACGGCACGTCGGTCACTTTCCTCACCGACATTTCGGGTTACAAGGATGACTGCGACCCGTGCGTGAACGAATCCGCAACGTACCAACGCGACGCAGCAGGTCTGCCGATCACTCAAGCGGTACCGACCGATTCACCCGTCACCGAGGGCGTCGTGACCATCACCCAAGCGGGCGCCGCGGCACCCGTCGAGGTTGCCGACGACCGCGTGTCCGAGTGGCAATCGTCTGGCGACGATTGCAGCCTGCCCTGCCCGTCGGCGAAGCCGATCACAGGTGACCGCTACGTCGATGCAAACGGTCAACTGTGGGTCCAGAAGGAAGGCATGTGGACGAACCAGAACACCGGCCAGCGCGTCACGCTGTCGCGCGACATGCCGGGTTGGTCGAACTCGTGCAACCCGTGTCCACCCAAAGAAGGCGCAGCAGAAGGCACGACCTACGTCGATGCGAACGGCGTCACGTGGACATTGACCGATGGACGCTGGAAGAACCCCAAGGGTGAGGGTCGTACGTACGCATCCGACCTCGACGGCTGGAACGAACTGTGCAACATGCCGCCGTGCCCGCCGTTCTCGCAGACCGGTTCGTCGACGCAGATCAAGGATGCCGATGGCGTGGTCTGGACCTACGAACACAACGGTTGGACGTCGGAGACCGGTCAGCGGCGCTACCGCATCTCGGAATTCCCCGGGTGCAATCCGTGCCCGCCGAGCGACCGTGCGCAGTGGACTGACGGCATGGTCTACGTCGATCCCGCGACGGGCATCGGTTGGACCTTCGAGAACAACGGCTGGTCCGGCCCGAACGGTCAGCGCGTCTACGTGATCGAGCAGTTGCCCGGTTGCG
>CAYFNP010000314.1:0-2204 GCA_964344425.1 uncultured Bifidobacterium sp.
TCAGCCACCCGAAGGACTTCACGCCGGTGTGCACCACCGAGCTCGGCTACGTGGCGCGCATCAAGCCCGAGTTCGACAAGCGCAACGTCAAGGTGATCGGTCTGTCGGTCGACCCCGTCGACTCGCACCTGAAGTGGGAAGGTGACATCGGCGAGACGCAGGGAACGCCCGTCAACTTCCCGATGATCGGCGACCCCGACCGCAAGGTCAGCGACCTGTACGACATGATCCACCCGAACGCGAACGACACGTTGACCGTGCGTTCGGTGTTCGTCATCGGACCCGACAAGAAGGTCAAGCTGACCATCACCTACCCCGCATCGACGGGCCGCAACTTCGACGAAGTTCTGCGCGTCATCGACTCGCTGCAGCTGACCGCCAACTACAAGGTCGCCACACCGGCGAACTGGAAGGACGGCGACGACGTCATCATCGGTGCGGCCGTCACCGACGACGAGGCAAAGACGCTGTTCCCCGGCGGCTGGAAGGCGATCAAGCCCTACCTGCGCGTTCTCCCGCAGCCGAACAAGAAGAAGTGATCGTTCATCACCGGCCGAACAGCCGGTGATTCGTTTCGACCCACTCGCGCACCGACGGGGCAAGCATGCCCAGGTTGCCGAGTGGGTCGTTGCGTATCTGGGTTGCGCTGATCGGCACGTTCACACGCGGTTCGTCGACCACCACTGCGGCGGCGCCGAGTCGCCGCGCAAGTTCGGCGACGTAAGCGTCGGACGAAAACACCGCCTGAGGCCCGGAGTCGTGCGGCCAGTGCGACCGGAACAGTGCAATCCATTTCGCCCACAGACCCTCGTCGTTCCAGTCGGTGTCAAGGTCGTGGGCAACTTCGCGAACCGTCACGTTCGGGTGCAGGTCGGCGAGCCATTTCGCCCTCAGGGGTCCCGGCACGGTCTCACCCGCGCGGGTGTTCACGAAAACGACCAGTCGACGACAGCGTCGGGCGGACTCTTCGATGAACCACGAATGACCCAGATGCGGCGGGTGGAATCGTCCGACGATGAGGCCCGTGTCGAAGGCGGGATTGGGGGTTGCGTCGTCGCGTGTCATCGGGGCCGTCTCCGTTTGGCACGATAGGACACATGGACGTCTTCGAGGCAATGGGTACCGCGCGCGCGATGCGCTTTTTCAAAACCGACCCCGTACCGCAGGAACTGATCGACAAGGTGCTGTGGGCCGCGACGCGGGCAAGCAGCCCGAACAACACGCAAGGGTGGGACTTCGTCGTCGTCACAGACCCCGACGTGCGACGCCGCTTGGGTGACCTCTTCAAGCCGTTCGCCGATCGTGTCGCGAAGATGCCGGTTCCGGCGAGTGCGGTTGACCGGCGCACGCTTGCGGGCGCGCGCAACCTCGGCGAGAACATGGGCAACTTTCCGTGCATCATCTTCGTCTGCGGCCGCAACATCTACCCCGCCGACGCGCCCCGCGAAACGTTCATGTACTCGGCCGTCTACGCGGCCAGCCAAAACCTGGTCGTCGCCGCGCGGGCCCTTGGGCTGGGTGCCGCGTTCACCACTCTGCACGGGATGTTCGAAAAGCAGATCCGCGAGATCCTGAACATTCCCGACGAGATCTTCATCGGCACGACGATCCCGCTCGGCTACCCCGACGGACCAACCGGCGCGGTCAGCCGCAAGGATGTCGCCCAGGTCGTGCACGTCGACGGTTGGTGACAGGACGCTTCAGCCGTTGGTTCAGCGCGGCGCGGCGCCGGGAACCGACAGCACCGTGGTTGCCATCTCTTCGGGTTCGCATCCCGAGACGATGAGCATCTTGCTGAAGCCGTGGAACAGAGCAAGGCCGATTCCCAGCTCTGCAATTTGGGCCGGTGTGAATGCGTCGCGCATCGCGCGTTGCGTGTCGACGTCGGGCTGCCCCTGTGCACCGAGGAAGGCGTCGGCGAATGCGATCGCCAACTTCGAGCGCTCATCAAGTGACGACGCGGCCCAGCCGTCGTCGATTTGTTCGACTTCGTCTTCTGTCAGGTTGCGTTGCTCCACGACCGTGAAGCGAACGTTGCGTCAATAACCGCAGTCGGTGATGCGCGCGTTGCGCACGCGTGCGGTTTCCTTGACCAGGTGCTCGAGAACCCCGCGGTTCCAGAACTCTCCGTACAGTTCGAAGAACGCGGCGGCGAGACCCGGCTGGTGCGCAAGGATCGAACCGAAGACCGAGCGCGCGCTCGG
>CAYFNP010000315.1:0-2202 GCA_964344425.1 uncultured Bifidobacterium sp.
GGCAAGGACAACGACTGGACGCTCACGATCGTCCGCACCGAACTGGGTGAAGAGGTCATCAACCGGATGATCAAGGACGGTGTCATCGTTGCCCGACCCGCCCAAGAGGACGAGGTCGCGATGAAGCTTCTGCGCACCCTGTCGATCGTCAGCCGCCGTCGCTGGCCGGAATGGGCCGACAAGGCCCCATCGGTCGGCGTCCCGCCGCCGAAGAAGAAAACCGAGGCCGCGCCGGCGCACTAGTTTGCGCCCATGCCGCTTCACCCACAGTCGAAGTTCATCACCGATTTCGTTGCCAACCTCGGCAACAAACCGTTCGAGGAAGACACGCCACAGAACGCGCGCGAAACGCGTGCCGCCCAGCAGGCGCCGTCGACCGTGCCCATTCACTGGATGAAGGACATCGATGCGGGCGGGGTTCCGGCGCGGCTCTACAAACCGAACGACGAACCCAACCTTCCCCTTCTCGTCTACTACCACGGCGGCGGTTGGGTGCTCGGCAGTGTCGAGTCGCACGACAGTGTCTGTCGTGCACTGTGCATGCAGACACCGTGCGCGGTTCTCTCGATCGAGTACCGCCTCGCACCAGAGCACCCCTTCCCTGCCCCGTTGACCGACTGCCTGAACGCAACGCGGTGGGCACGTGACAACGCGGCGTCACTCGGAATTGACCCCGCTCGCATCGCAATCGGTGGCGACTCGGCGGGCGGCAACATCGCCGCGGCCATCGCGAACATGCAGGCCATTCCCGCCGTGTACCAATTGCTCATCTACCCGGTCACCGACTGCCGCCTCGGACATCCCAGTCACCAGGAAAACAAGGACGGCCCGTTCCTCACGCACGCGGGAATGCGTTGGTTCGTCGAGCACTACGTTTCAGACACCGGCGCGTCGCTGACCGACCCGCGTTTGTCGCCACTGCACGACACCGATGCGAACCTCGCCGCTGCACCACCGGCGTGCGTCATCACTGCCGAGTTCGATCCGTTGCGCGATGAAGGCGACGCGTACGCGGCACGACTGGCCTCGCTCGGTGTTCCCGTGTCACACATCCGCTTCTCGGGGCAGTTCCACGGATTCGTCTCGCTCGCCGACTTCGTCGACGACGGCAAGGCCGCGCTTTCGATGTCGGCGAGTCTTCTCCGTGCGGCGTTCAATCCCCCGCAACTCGGCTGAACCAACGGTGCGCTAGCGGCACAATTCGCGGGCGCGCGTGAACACGGCGTCCAACATCGGCTCGGTCAGTTTTCCCGTGAAGGTGTTCTGTTGGCTCGGGTGGAACGAGCAGAGCAACGTGAAGTCGTCGTGGGAAAACTCGAGACCGTGTGCGAACTTCGGACGCGGCCGCACGGCAAGGTGTTCGCACGCGGCCTGATAGGCGAAGTTTCCGAGACACACGATCACGCGAAGGTCGGCGAGCAACGTCAATTCACGCTCGAGGAACGGCCTGCACGCGGCCTTTTCCCCCGGCAACGGAGCATTTCCCGGCGGAGCACATTTCACCGCCGCGGTCACCCACGCCCGCTTCAGGATCAATCCGTCGTCGCGATGGCGTGACGTCTCTTGGTTCGCGAATCCCGCGCGGTACATCGCCCGATAAAGCCAGTCACCACTGCGGTCGCCGGTGAAGACCCGGCCGGTGCGATTGGCGCCGTGCGCCGCGGGCGCCAGACCAAGCACCAACAACCGCGCCTTCTCGTCCCCGAAACCGGACACACCGCGTCCCCAGTAAACGTCGTCACGAAAGGATGCACGTTTGTCCCGCGCGACCTGCTCGCGCCATTCGACGAGACGCGGGCACGCCGTGCACTTGTGAACGTCGGACGCCAACCGCGCGAGCGAATCGGTCGAAGTGCGTTTCTTGGCGGCCGCCACGGGAACACGCTACGACAGGCGCCGCGTTTCGGATGTAGTTTCGGAACCAATGGCACGGGTAAGCCGATCAGCGAAGACAACGAAGCCGAATCCGGCCACGACCGTGATCCTGGTGCGTCACGGCCAAACGCCGACGACCGGTCAATCACTGCCCGGGCGCGCGAAGGGTCTCCACCTCAGCGACAAGGGTCTCGAGCAGGCGAACGAGGTCGCCGAACGCCTTGCCGCATTTCCCAAGATCGACGCAATCTACGCATCTCCCCTCGAGCGCACCCGCGAAACTGCGGCTCCGCTCGCGCGCAAACTGAAGCAACGCGTCGTCATCGA
>CAYFNP010000316.1:0-2181 GCA_964344425.1 uncultured Bifidobacterium sp.
ACAACCGGCCCCAGTCGATGGACAGTCGCGTCTTTGGCCCCGTCGACAAGAAGAGCGTCGTCGGCCGCGCGTTCGTTGTCATCTGGCCCATCGGCCGATGGCGCTGGCTCTAGCGATTGATTTCATCGGCGAGACGGTCGGGCCAGTCGCTGTACACAGCGTCGACACGCATCGCGGCAACCTCGGATATCTGTCGCGCGTGTTGGCAATCCCACGCGAAACACAACCGGTCGAAGCGGTGGTAGAGAGCGACCAGACCGCCGGTCCAATCGGGGTACGGCATGTTGACGACATCGACCCCGGCGTCGCGCAGCAGGGACGCATGACGTTCGGGACCGCCGCGCAACTTGGCGAGTCGACATGAATGGACCAGCCGCGCATCGCCCGCGATGCCGCGCCATTCAGCGAGCACGCGGAAGTCCGTGTGACAGACGTGGAGAAGGGCGTCGACGGAACCGCGCACGCGCACGTAGACCTCGAGCAACGAGGGGAGTGCCGCAGGATCCTTCACATCGATCGAAATCGGAATACGGGCATCGACTGCGCCGACCATGGCCTCGAACGTGGGAATGTGAGAGGGAAGGTCGCCGCGTTTCACACGTGCAATCGGCAAGTTACGTAGTCGGCCCCTGACGGACCCATCGTGGTCGAGAACAGGAACGCCGTCGGCCGTCAGCCACACATCGGATTCGAGGCCGTCGGCACCCAGTTTCAGCGCCAGAGCAAAGGCCTCGAGCGTGTTCTCCGGTGCGTACGCCCTGGCACCCCTGTGCGCGAAGCCGATCACCTTTGCGAGGCTAGTGAGTATGAAGCCACTGCAAGCAAGATGAAGACCACCGCACGGCCAGCGGCGCGCATTCGTAGACTCGGAGCGTGTTCAACCTGTCGGGCAGCGAATTGGTGCTTCTGCTGTTGATTGGACTCGTTGTGCTCGGCCCCGAGAAATTGCCCGAGGCGATGCGCAAGTTCGGCAGGGTCTACAACGAAGTGCGCCGCATCGCGGGTGGCATTCAGCGCGACGTCGGTTCTACCTTCACTGAACCGCTGAACGACCTGAAGAAGACCGCAGCCGATGCCCGTCGTCTGTTCACCGGCGATCTCGCCGAGGAAACGCCCCGGCCCGTCAGCCGCGATGAACCCGACTTCATTCCCTACGAGGCGCCACCGTCCGATGGGACGGTCGCTGAACACGGGCAATCGGAATGAGGCTCACCCGCAGCAGAAGGCCGCGCGTGAAGCGACCCGACGATCAAGCGACACTCATCGAACACCTCTCCGAGCTGCGGTTCCGAATCGTACGGTCGCTTCTGGCAGTGGGTCTCGGCATGGTGATCGTGTTGCTGCAATACGAACGACTCCTCGAATTCCTCACCGAGCCGTACCGCAAGATCTGTACCGAGCGTCCCGACTTCGGATGCAATGGAACGCTGTACGGACTAGGGCCACTCGACGGCCTTGCGGCGCGCATGCGGATATCCGTCTACGGAGGCCTCGTTCTCGCCGTACCGGTCATCATGTGGCAGATCTGGAGGTTCATCGCTCCCGCGCTCCACGACCGAGAGCGCCGGTACGCCGTTGGCTTCATCGCCTCAACGGTCTCACTCTTTGCTCTCGGCGGTTATCTCGCATACTGGACCCTCGACAAGGCCCTCGAATTCCTCATCAGTTGGTCAGGTTCGGGAGTTGAGCAGACGTACCAGATCACGAAGTATGTGAACCTTGTCTTTCTCATGGTTCTGGCGTTCGGGATCGGCTTTCTCTTTCCTGTTCTCCTCGTTTTCCTTCAGCTCGTCGACGTGATCGGCCCGCGGCAACTCGTCGCACAATGGAGATGGGCCATCATGATCATCTTCGTCGTGGCCGCCGTAATTACTCCGTCCGGTGACCCGGTGTCGCTCTTCGCACTTGCGATACCCATGTGCCTTCTCTACATCGTGGCCGTCGGCATTGGGTTCTTCGTCGGCTGGCGTCGTCGAAGGGCCGCGGCGCGAGCGTCGTGACGTTCGAACCGGATCCATTCCAGCTGGCTGCTTGCCGGGCACTCGACGAGGGAGCCTCGGTACTCGTCGCCGCGCCGACAGGTTCGGGAAAGACTTTCATCGCCGAACACGCCATCCGAACAGCAATGTCGAAAGATTCGCGGGCCTTCTACACCGCCCCGATCAAGGCGCTGTCCAACCA
>CAYFNP010000317.1:0-2156 GCA_964344425.1 uncultured Bifidobacterium sp.
TCGGAAACAGTGTCACACCCATTCGTCACGCTGAATGCATGACAGAGAGCACTCCACAGCCCGCCGGTCCGTCGCTCACCATCGATTGCGACACATGCGTCGTCCGCGACACCGATGCGTGCAGTGACTGTGTCGTCAGTTTCCTGATCGGTCGCGACCCGAACGAGGCCGTGGTCTTCAGCCTCGACGAGGCCCGTGCGGTGCGGCTGCTCGCGAACGAGGGAATGGTGCCTACGCTTCGGCACCGTGCCGTCTAAACCCGCACCGACAAGCCGCGCCGGCGTCGCCCTGCGGCAGTACGCCGACGAGTTGTTGGCCCTCGGTCGCAGTGCGGGTCTTGATCGCGTGGGCATTGCCCCGGCGCGACCCTTCGAACGGGCGCGTGTCGCCATCGAGCATCGGGTCGCGCACGGCTACGCCGACTCGATGCAGTTCACCTTCCGCAGCCCCGAACGTTCGACCGACCCGTCAGCGACATTGCCCGGCGCGCGGTCGATCTTCGTCGGCGCGATCGGTTATCACGAGCCCGACCCCGTTGCGAGACCCGAGGGCAAACCGACTGCGCGCGTAGCGCGCTACGCGTGGCGCGACAACTACGAGGCGTTGCGGGCATCACTCGGGGTTGTGGCCGACGAATTGCGCAGCGTCGGTCACCGCGCGGTGGTGCTGGCCGACGACAACGCGTTGGTCGACCGCGAAGCAGCGCATCTCGCAGGTCTCGGTTGGTTCGGCAAGAACGCCAATCTTCTTCTTCAGGGCTCGGGCAGTTGGTTCGTTCTCGGAAGCATCATCACCGACGCCGTTCTTCCCGCTTCCACGCCCGTTGCCGATGGTTGTGGCGCGTGCCGACGATGCATCGACGCGTGTCCAACCGGGGCGATCGTCGAGCCCGGTGTCATCGACGCGGCGCGCTGCATCGCCTGGGTACTGCAGAAGCCCGGCGTCATCGACAGTTCACTGCGCGGTGCGATCGGCGATCGCATCTACGGCTGCGACGACTGCCAAGAGTCGTGCCCACCGTCGGTGCGTTCGGCGCGCGAGGGCGTCGATGCGGTCGTCGCCGGGGCCGAGGCGTTCGTCGATCCCGTGGCGATCCTCGACATGACCGATGCACAGATTCTCGCGGCCCACGGTCGCTGGTACATCCACGATCGCGACCCGCGATGGGTGCGCCGCAATGCCTTGGTGGTGCTGGGCAACGTGGCAACTCCGTCGGATGCTGCGGCGCGCGAGGTACTTGCCGGTTACGTCGCTGACGCCGACCCGGTGTTACGGGCACATGCCGTCTGGGCCGTGGCGCGCATCGGCCACGCCGACCTCGTTCCCGCCGACGACCCCGACGACGTCGTCCGACGCGAATTGAACGATCTTCCGCCCGTGCGCGGGTAACACTTGGTTCGCATGTCCGGCCGTCACCTGCTCGTCACGAACGACTTCCCTCCGAAGGTGGGCGGGATTCAGTCGTTGCTGTGGGAGTGGTGGCGCCGTTTGCCGTCCGACCAGTTCGCCGTTCTGACCAGTCCCTACAAGGGCGCCCGCGAATGGGATGAGCAACAGCCATTTCGCGTCGAGCGTGTGCGCGAATCCGTTCTGCTGCCGCACCCGTTGATGGTGAAGCGCGTGAACGACCTCGCCCGCGACTTCGGCGCCGACTTCGTCGTCCTTGACCCTGCGGTGCCGCTTGGCATCATCGGTCCATCAATCGAACTTCCGTACGCCGTCGTCCTGCACGGGGCCGAAGTGACCGTGCCCGGCAGGTTGCCGGTGTCGAAGTCAGTCCTCGGTCGGGTCCTGCGCGGTGCGGTCCACTGCATCGCGGCGGGCGACTATCCGGCCGCCGAGGCGCGACGCGCGGCGGGTCGTGACGTCCCGACAACCGTCGTTCAGCCCGGCGTCGACACCGAACGATTCCGACCACTCGATGTCGCGGAACGACTTGCCGCCCGTCGACGATTCGGCATCGACCCCGAGGCGGAGTTGATCGTCGGCGTGAGTCGTCTGGTTCCGCGCAAGGGATTCGACACCGCAATCGCGGCCGTCGCGCGCATGGCCCGTGAGCGGCCGCGCCTCGAGTTGGTAATCGCCGGCGCGGGTCGCGACGAGGGTCGTCTTGCGCGTCTCGCGCGTGAACGCGGGGCACCCGTCCGGTTTCTCGG
>CAYFNP010000318.1:0-2132 GCA_964344425.1 uncultured Bifidobacterium sp.
AACTTCACCTTGAGCACGCGGTCCTTCGTGACGGTCTTCGTGCGGTTGGCTTCCATGCGGTCGATGCGCTTTTCGATGCTGTGCGCCATCGACGCCTTGGTCGCCTTGGCACCGAAACGGTCGACGAGCGTCTGCAGTCGGTCGATTTCCTTCGACTCGAGTGCGGCCTTGCGCGCCTGGCGCTTCTCGTCTTCGGCGCGTGCCGACTTGTACTGGGAATACGTCCCCTTGTATTCGACAAGGTTGCCGAGGTCGTCTTCGCCCGGACGGTCGAGGTGGAGCACGCGCGTGATGGCCTCGTCGAGCAGTTCCAAGTCGTGGCTGATGACCAGCAGCGCCCCGCGGTATTGACGCAAGAACTGGAGCAGCCACGTCTTTGCGTCGACGTCGAGGTGGTTGGTCGGTTCGTCGAGCAGCAGGACGTCGCTGCCCGCGAAGAGAATCTTCGCCAGTTCGACTCGGCGTCGTTCCCCACCCGACAGGACGCTGAGTTGCAGATCGAGACGATCGGCACGCAGGCCGAGACCCGCCGCAATGGATCGCGCTTCGCTTTCCGCCGCGTAACCACCCTGGGTGGTGAACAGGTCCTGGGCGCGCGTGAACTTGCGGATGTTCTCTTCGCTCGCGTTTTCTTCCATCGCGATGCGAAGTTTCTCGATGCGTGTCAACTGCTCGTCGATGTTGCGACCCGCGAGGATGTGTGTGATCGCCATACGGCCGTCGAACTCACCCGCCTGACGCGGATCCTGCGACAGGTAACCGAACCCGCCTTTGCAGACGACCGCGCCACCCGCGGGTTCCAGGTCGCCACCGAGGGTCTTGAAGAACGTCGTCTTGCCCGCGCCGTTGCGTCCGACCAGGCCGACCTTGTCCTTCGGCATGATCGTGAACGAAGCACCCTCGACGATCGTCTTGCCACCCACCTCGACGGTGAGTCCGTTGACCTGCAGCATCAGCCCGAGGTGGTGCTCGGCGCGACAGTCGGCGCCACCGTCGTTGCCGCGATCGTCGTCGGCGCGGCAGCAACCGTGGTCGACGGTGACGGCGCAACCGTCGTCGCGGCAACGGCGCTGGTTGAGGTGGCGCCGGGAACCGTCGTCGTGACCGCGGGGATCGTCGTTTGTTCGACGATGCTCGAGTCGGCAGGCGTTTCGACCGACGACGGCGGAATTGTCGTGTCGTCGGCACCCGGCATGACGTCGCGCAACACCCTGCTGTCGTCCTGGAAGTAGACCTTCATGCAATCGCCCGGCGAGGTGGGTGCGACGCCAGCGGCACGCGCGATCGCCGTCGCAAGAACAACGCGTCCACGTGGACTTGGGTGGATGCGGTCGCCACCGAGTACCGAGCGAGTCGTCGTGATCGCAGCCCAATCGAGAAGCGTCGCATTCTCGTACTTGTCGACCAGATCGTCGATGACCGAGTTGACTTCGCGCTGGGCCGCACGGAACTCGGTCGTGTTCATGATGACCACCGGAACGTCACCCACGGTGTCGAGGATGTTCTCCATCGCCTTGCGGTACGACTCCTTGCTGCCCGCGTAGTTGGTGCCGAGTTCGATGAGAACCGCGTCCCATCCCTCGTTCCAACGCTTGTCGAGCACCTTCATGCCGAAGTCGACGAATTGACCCGCCTCGGCCTCGAGCGCGACGTTCCACCCCTGCGGAACGAGCAGGCTGCACGCCTCGTTGCCGTAGCGCTTGGCGACGGAAGAAAGAATGGAGTCGCCGATCATCAACAGACGGTTGCCCTTGGCCACGGAACCCAACATCGCGCCTTCGAGTGCCGGAATCGAGACCTCAGCGGCGATGTCGGGCGGCAGGGTCGCCACGCCGACGAAGTCGTTTCCGGGGATCCGACCGACCCCATCGAGGGTTCCGCCCGTCTGGCCCGAATCGTTGCCACACGCAACCAACGAAGCGCCGATCAGCGCAACGGCGGCAACACCCGCCAAGAAGGAATGCGAACGCATCATGGGCGACGGCGCAATTCGTCGCGGATTTCGGTCAGCAGTTCGTTGGTGGTGGGTGCGGGCTTCGACGTGGCCTCGCCGGAGCGGAACCGGTTGTAGAGGCGAATCACGAAGAACATCGCCAACGAAACGATGAGGAAGTTGATCGTCGCCGTGAGCA
>CAYFNP010000319.1:0-2129 GCA_964344425.1 uncultured Bifidobacterium sp.
CGCGGTAGAAGATCAGAGTCGTGATCGCCATCGTCATGGTGACCGCGATGCCGTAGGCGGCGGCGAGGTTGCTCGACGACTGGAAGCCAAGGACCAAGCCGACGCATGCGACCATCAGAACCCAGTTGACGAGCGGCACGTAGATCTGGCCCGAGTGCTTGCTCGACGTGTTCACGATCTTGATGCGCGGCAGGTAGTCCATCTGAACGGCCTGAGCCGTCAATGAGAAAACGCCCGAGATGAGCGCCTGTGACGCGATGATCGTTGCCATGGTCGCCAGGATGACGACGGGAAGCAGGGCGGACTCGGGCACCATGCGGAAGAACACGCTTTCGATGTCGTCGGGGTGCTTGAGGAGGAACGCTCCCTGTCCCCAGTAGTTGAGGACGAGGGAGGGCAACACCATTCCGTACCAGCCGTACATGATCGGCCGACGTCCGAAGTGCCCCATGTCGGCGTACAAAGCCTCGCCGCCGGTGACGACGAGGAAGATCGACCCGAGCGAAAGGAACGCACGACTCGGTTCGTGGGTGAAGTACTTCACCGCGTAATAGGGGTTGATGGACTCAATGATGCCCGGGGCATCGACGATCTTCGACAGGCCGACGATCGCGAGCGTCGCGAACCACACCATCATGATCGGCCCGAACACCTTGCCGACGGCGCCGGTGCCGCGACGTTGAACGAGGAAGAGCCCGACAAGAATCACGATGGCAATGGGAACAACCCAGTCCGTGAACGAAGTCGACACCTCTTCGAGTCCCTCGACGGCACTCAACACCGAAATGGCAGGAGTGATGATGCCGTCGCCGTAAAGAAGAGCCGTTCCAAACACTCCCAGCGCGACGAGAAAACCTGCCCTCTTCGCCGTCGAACCGCTCTGCCCGACGAGCGCAGTCAGGGCGAGGATGCCGCCTTCACCTTTGTTGTCCGCACGCATGACGAACAGCAGGTACTTGACGGAGATGATGAGAATCAGCGCCCAGAATGCGAGCGAGCACACGCCGTACACGTTGACGCGATCGACCGTCATCACATGGGACTTCTCGGTGAAGGTTTCCTTCAGCGAATAGAGGGGACTGGTGCCGATATCGCCGTACACAACACCCAGCGCTCCGAGCGCGAGGGCGACCGTGCCGACCTGATGTCCCGCGCCATGGTGTTCGGCTCCACTGTGCCCGTGGTCGTCGTCGCCGTGGGCTGGAGTGTCCGGGTCGTCGTGCTTGGAGAGTTTCCGTGCGAGTTCGACGGATTCACGTCCGGCGGTCTGGTCCGAGCCCACGAAGGGGTGAGGTTAGTGCTGCGTCGCCAACGGGGGAAATAGTGAGGAAAGTTTCCGATCTCGGAATGTCGTTGTCGTTACGGTCCGCGCCATGTCAGGTTCTTCCCGTCGTGCGCTGTTCGGTCCGGTTGCGGTCGCCGTCATCCTCGTTCTCGCCGGTTGCACCAAGTCGGCTGACAGGTCGCCCGACAATCTCTCGGATCGACTACTCGGCATCACCGACATGCCGGGCGAGTGGCAAGAGACGCAGCGAGACGTCTTCACTCAGCGGGGTGTCGAGAACCCGTCGATTGATCCGTCGACATGGTGCCCCGATGCGAAGGACGAAGCCACGAAACTCGACGCCCTTGCCGGCGATGCAGGAGCCGACGTCGAAATGCACATGCAGGTCGACGGTTCCGAGGTACCGCGGCTCATGCGTTTGCAGGCGTGGCGCAATGATTCGGTTCGCAAGTACTTCGAGGAAATCGTCACCATCGCGAACATCTGCGATGGTGCGACTTGGACCGAAGATCCCGGAGTGACGCAGGAGATCTGGAAGATCGACGGACCCGAAGTGGGCGATGAATCGGTGAGCTGGGGTACGCGCCTCGCGCCACCCGCGGGCAAGGAACAGGCCACGTCGAGTGGTCGCACAACCGTTGCCCGTTTGGGCGAGATCATCATGGTCTTGCAGATCGGTGACTTCACAACGACGTCGAAAGTCGGCGAATTGAGCGACAGTGACTGGCGCGAGATCGTTCAGCGGGCGGCGGACAAACTGGCCGACGGCTGATGGTTGCTCCAGGCCGCCGCAAGAAGTTCGATCGACTTCACGCGTGACTCGGTGCGATCGGCGTGGTGCGCC
>CAYFNP010000320.1:0-2126 GCA_964344425.1 uncultured Bifidobacterium sp.
AGGCGCTTTTGCAGGTCGGCGATGGTGTCCTGGGGAATTTCCATGTCCCGACCATATACCCCTGGGGGTATCAAAGCAAGTGGTGATCAGCCCGGTGGAGCGATGTAGTCGCGCAACAGCGCCGGCCGCAGACCGCGCTTGCGCGCCTCGCGCAGGACGTTGTCGAGGCTCTTCGGCAGCGAGTCGAGATAGTGCAGCAGAACGATGTCGCCGGCCTGCAAACCGGTCCCGACGCCCGAGCGAACGATGCTGCCGTAGTCGGCGACGACGTTCCACAGCACGATGCGCGCCAGACCGCAGCTTTTCGCCGCCCGTGTTGTGTCGTCGTTCAAGGCTCCGCCGGGTGGGCGAAGGAACATGGGCGAACGGTTGATCACGCGACGTATCTCACGGTTGCCGGCGCAGATCTCGGCACGTTGGCCGCGGTAGCTCATCGCACTCAGCGAACGGTGTGTCTGGCTGTGGTTCTCGAACGTCATTCCGGTCTGTCGGAGAAGGTTCACGAAGCGACGACGGTGGTGGTTCAGCGGTTCGGGCAACGCGAACGTGGTGATGGGGATCCGCTTGTTGCGGATGTACCGCGTGGTCTCGCGCGACAGGTGCGAGCCGTCGTCGACGGTGATGAAGATGACCTTGTCCTTCGTATCGACCCGTTCGATGACGTAGTCGGGTTCCCGTGCCGGAGCCGCCGCGACGGGGATCGCACCCATGGCGACCACGAAGGCCGTGAGGGGCGCGGCAAGGCACCGTCGGAGCATCGTCGAACCCATGTACTGTCACTCTTGCACACGGTGCCCACGCCAAGCAGTGGGAACCGCGGAGAAAAAGTGTCCGCCGAGCGCGTTGCCGCGCATCCGAGCGGCATGGAAGATTCGCGGAGCCGGGGGGCAGGGACGCAACGGTGGAACAGAACGAACACAGCGCGATCGTCGAGGGCCTGCGGGCCGGCACGAACGAGGGACTTGCGGCGTTCTACGACCTGTACGCGGACCGCCTGTACGACTTTGCCCGCCGACAGTTGCGCGACGCATCGCTTGCCGCCGACGTCGTGCACGACACGGTTCTCATCGTGAGGAGCCGAATCGGCCAACTGCGCGACGACTCGAAATTCCGCGCCTGGGTCTATGCCATCGTGCGCAACGAGGTGCGTGCCAAGGCCCGCGCACGGTCCCGTCACGTGCGCGAGGAATACGCCCCCGAGCAATCGGTCGACCCCGACTTCGCCGGTGACCACGACCGACGCGAACTCGCCTCGCTGGTCGACGAGGCCGTCGCCGGTCTGACCGAACGCGAGCAAGAGGTGTTCCACCTTTTCGCACGTCAGGGGTTGTCGAACGAAGAGATCGCGGCGGCGCTGGAACTGACCCACGCGAACGCGCAGAAACTCGTTCAGCGCGTGCGCGACCGCATCGCCAGGTCGGCGGGTGCGCTGCTGGTCGCCCGCCAGGGTCGCAAGGACTGCAGCGACCTTGCCGTCGTTCTCGTCGACTGGGACGGCAGCTTCTCGCCGCTCTGGCGCAAGCGCATTGCGCGTCACGTCGATGAATGCCAGACGTGTGAACGCCGTCGTGCCGTCTTCCTGCAGCCCGGCGGGGCCGTCATGGCCGCGCCGTACCTTGCCGCACCCGCCTCGCTGCGTTCGCGCATCTTCGATTCGGTGGCGAACGGGGTGCACGTCGACCTCAGCCGTGTGCCGCGGCCGCACTTCTTCAAGTCCTCGGGATTCCTCACGGCCGTCGCCGGCTTCACCGTTCTCGTTCTCGCAGGCATCGTCATCAACAACGTCGGCGAGTCACCGCGACTCTTGGATCCTCCTGCGACAACCACCATCGAGTCGACGACTGTGCCGCCGGCAACAACCGTCGACTCGACTGCCTCCGCTGGCGCTCCGGCAACTGTCTCGTCGGCGGTGTCGCCGCCGGTTTCCCCAACCGTCTCTTCAGTCGTCGTCTCAACTGTCTCGTCGGCGGTGTCGCCGTCAGTCACAAGCAAGCCGAAGCCGGTGACGACCGTGCCGAAGACAACGGTGGCGGAGACAACGGTGCCCGTGGTGGTCGTGGTCGAGACGACGATCGCGACGACTGCGCCGGCCACAACTTCCGTTCAAACCGTACCGACCACGGTGG
>CAYFNP010000321.1:0-2106 GCA_964344425.1 uncultured Bifidobacterium sp.
TCACACGATGGCCGAGGCTGCGCACCTGCGTGCTCAGCAGACCGTCACTGCAACCCAGGTCGATGACCTCGCCGGTCGGATACTGGGCGAGCTGCCTCAAAAGCTGACCGTGAGACGACCTCGGGTCACTCTTGTACTCGTAAGCGGAGTGACTGATACCGGCGTCCTTGCCGAAGCCCATCTTGCGCAGGCGGTAGCGGGTCGAATGCCGGAACAGGTCGCGCGCGTACTTCATGCCGTCGACGTAACAGATTTCGTCGCCGTAGTACGTGGGGATCGGTACCTCGACGATGCGTGCCGACACGTCGGCAAGACCGAGAATGATCTGGGTGTCGAAGTCGAATCCGTCCGAGTACGACGACAGCGGCAGTCGATCAAGCACATCGACGCGGTACGCGCGGTAACCGCTGTGCCACTCGCTGAGCGACAGCCCGGCCATTGCGTTCTCGTAGCGCGTGAGGATCTTGTTGCCGACGTACTTGTACAGCGGCATGCCGCCCTTGCGGGCCGCACCGCGGTCCATCATCCGCGAACCGAACACGGCGTCGGCTCGGCCATCCATCAACGGCTCGAGAATGTGCGACATCACTTCGGGGGCGTACTGACCGTCGCCGTGCAGCAGCACGACCACGTCGAGGCCGAGCTCGCGCGCCAGCCGATAGCCGGCCTTCTGGTTCCCGCCGTAGCCCAGGTTCACGGGGTGACGCACGACGTGCAGCGGCAGTCGGTCGGTCCTGCGCTGGTAGGCGAGAGCAACCTCGTGGGTCTGGTCGACGCTCGCGTCGTCACACACCATCACCGACTGAACCTTGGCGGCGACGTCGGAGGGGATGCGGTCGAGGACCGTCTCGAGGGTCGTCTCGGCGTTGTACGCAACGACGAGGATCCCGACGCGTGTTACCGGCTGTTCAGACATCCGTCACGGAATCGTAGTGTTCGGCACGAGCCGACGACCTTCTAGCGGTTGGCTTTTTCGGCCTGGACCCACACTTCGGGGTCGAGAATCTGATGGTCGTACTCGAGATACAGCACGTTGCCCGGCCACGCGAACCACTTCGGACAGGCCGCCATCAGGCCACCCGTGACGTGTGACCGCGGCATGGCGCGGAAGGTGATCGCCCGGTCCGGCTCGAGAGCCTTGTCGTAGAGCGAGAAGTTCGTTTGGGCGAAGCCGAACGCGCTGCGCACCACGACCCACGACCAGTCGGTCCGTTCGCCGGGGAACTCGAGCCGCATCACGTAGCGGGTCTCCTCGCCACCTCCGATGGGGATACGACCGTCGACGGCCTGGTTCAGACGCACGTCGTACTCACCGGTTGCATCGTTCACTCCGGGCTTCGCGACGATCGGCAGTGGGACGAGCGAGCCATCCGAAGCAACACTCGCGATGGTCACCTGCTCCTTCGACGCCACAGGGACGACGACGGGAATGTCGAAGTAGAACCCCGAGTTGGCGCCAGTTGCAACACCGCGTTCGACGATGTCTGCCCGGTTCGGCGTGGTCGGTCCGCGGAAGACTTCCTTGCCATCGACGAGAACTGCGACATCGATCGGATCATCGGTATCGGTGTGCGCCCAACCGAACGCGGTGACGGTCGCAAGCACGGGCTCGGCCTTCAGGCGGGTCGCAACCTTCGGCACGGTGGTGAGGAAGTTCCCTGCGTAACCCCAGTCACATTTCTGTTCGGCCATCAGCCAGTCCGTTCGTTCGGTCCCGGACAGGGGCGCCGGCGCATCGGCGGGCATCAGGTAGCCCGGCTTCAGGTCGTTGCGCAACATCAGCCGTTGCTTGTTGTCCTTGCGGCCGACCTCGACCCACGGTGTGTAGTTCCGCAGGATGTACTCGCCGAGGTCGTAGTGCCGGATGCTGTTGGGAATCCTGTCCCAGTCGTCGATCGTCGAGTCCCACGAGAACGCCACCACCTCGGGAGCACGCTGCCGCAGCGCGTCGATCACCTCGCGCATCGCAGGCCGCGTCGACATCTGCACCGCGTAGCTGAACCTCGTGATCGGCTTCTTGTCGAGAATGAAGTTGTAGAGACCCGAGGCATTGGCGAAGTCGAAGATCTGCGCGTCCTTCCCCAGCGCCGAGTCGACCAGGTCACG